>NZ_JALLAL010000090.1:0-4998 GCF_023062615.1 Brachybacterium sp. Marseille-Q7125
CCCGCACACGCCCCCCCGGCCCCGCCCCTGCCAGTCCTGCTCGCTCCTGCCAGTCCTGCTCGCCCCTGTCGGCCCGGCTCGCGCTACCGTCAAGGCATGACCGCGCGCACCTCCGTCCCTGATCCGCTTCTGCTGCTGCCTCTGCGCCAGCGCATCGTCGAACGGTCCCTGGGGGTGCGGGCGCTGCACCTGCATCGCGCCGGGCACGCGGAGGTCTCGCACCGCTTCGTCGATGACACCCCCGAGAACCTCTGGTCCATCTCCAAGACGGTGACCGCACTCGCCGTGGGCATCGCGCAGGCCGAGGGGCTGCTTGACCTCGAGGACCTGGTCAGCGAGCATCTGCCCGCGCCGGAGGGCGGCTTCGGCACCGGCTGGGATCAGGTGCGGCTGCGCCACCTGCTGAGCATGACCTCCACCTCCCCGATCCTCGCCTTCCTCGATGAGGAGCGCGAGCACGCGGACCTCACCGGGCTGATCCTCTCCACGGACCTGCAGGGCACGCCGGGGGAGCGGTGGGAGTACTCCAACGGCTCGATCCTGCTGGCCTCCCGGGTGATCACGGAGTGCACCGGGCAGAGCATGCGCGACTGGCTGATGCCGCGCCTGTTCGAGCCGCTCGGGATCCTGAACCCGCAGTGGTTCACCACGCGCGACGGCCTGACCTGGGGCGCGACAGGTCTGCACCTGAAGAGCGGGCAGCTGGCGCGGATCGGCCGGCTCCTGCTGCAGCGCGGTCAGTGGGAGGGTGAGCAGCTGGTCCCGGCGGAGTGGATCGACCTCATGCACGCCCCGCAGACGTGGGTCGCCACCGGTGATGTGGAGCCCGAGAGTGCCGGCTACGGGCTCGGCGTCTGGCGCTGCACGCCCGCGGGGGCCTGGCGGGCCGACGGCGCCTACGGCCAGTTCCTGCTGGTCCTGCCGGAGCAGGAAGCGGTGCTGACCGTGACTAGCCACCTCGAGGGCACACCCGGTGCAGAGATCATGCGCGCGGTGTGGGAGGAACTGCTGCCCCTCCTGTGAGGCCCGCCCGGCCCAGCCTCACCGCCCCGCCGGGCCTGCCTCACCGCTGCTGCCGCCCGTGGCCCTTCTCCCCCGTGGGATAGGCTCGGCGCACTGTCACCGCACACAGCGAAGCGCGCCTTTGAGCGTCCCGTGCCGAGCGGTGCGGGCGTAGCCGGTCTCATCTGTGCGATCCCGAGGAGGACGGATGCGGTTCACCCACGTCACGGTGCACAACTGGCGCAATTTCAAGAGCGTGGATGTCGCGCTGCACGACCGCCTGTTCCTGGTCGGCCCCAATGCGGCCGGCAAGTCGAATCTGCTGGATGTGTTCCGTTTCTTGGGAGATCTGGCAACGCCCGGTGGTGGACTGGCTGCGGCGCTCGCAGCGCGCGGCGGACTGTCCAAGGCCCGGAGCCTGTTCTCGCGCAATCACCGCAGGGGAAAGCTCGAGGTCGATGTTCAGCTCGAGGATGGTGAGGACACGTGGCGCTACGCCCTGGCGATCAAGCAGGAACGGGGTGGCGATCAGCGCCCGATGGTGGCCAGCGAGATCGTGGAGCGCAACGGCGAGGTCCTGCTCCAGCGCCCTGATGCCGATGACGACGAAGATGCTGAGCGCCTGACGCAGACTCACCTGGAGCAGGTGGGTGCGAACAAGGCATTCCGGGTGCTCGCCGAGCATTTCGCGGCGGTGAGCTACTTCCATCTGGTCCCGCAGGTGATCCGTGATCCCGGCAGGATGACACATCGCGGACCTGACCCGTTCGGCAGCACGTTCATCGCAGACATGAACGCCACCCAGGCGCGGACTCGCGATGCGTGGCTGCGTCGGATCCAGACTGCATTGCAGTCGGCGGTGCCGGAGTTCGAGAAGTTGGAGATCGAGGTGGATTCGTCGGGGCGGCCGCATCTCATCGCGGGCTACCGCAACTGGCGTGAACGCCTGGCGCGACAGAGTGAAGCTGATTTCTCCGACGGCACCCTGCGGTTGCTGGGCCTGCTGTGGACGGTGGTGAGCTTGTCGGGGAAGGGCGGTCTGCTTCTGCTTGAGGAGCCGGAGCTGTCGCTGAACTCTGCGATCGTCCGGACCCTGCCCACGGTCCTGGCCACTGCGCAGCGAGATTCCGCCATGCAGGTCATGCTGTCCACGCATGCCCCGGAGCTGCTCGATGACGAGGGCGTGCACCCGTTCGAGGTGCTGGTGCTGCGGGTGACCGAGGATGGGTCGGTGGCGACGCTGCTCAGCGATATCGCGGAGACCCAGGATGAGCTCGAGGCGGGGTTGCCGACCTCAGAAGTGGTGGAGTCTCTGATCGCGCCGCGGGATCTCTCCGGGCTGATCGGGGCGGGGCGTCGCTGATGATCAATGTGGCGGTCGAGGGCGAGTCCGACCGCGAGATGGCGTGCGCTCTGATCCGCCATGCCGGACAGGTGCCGGGCACGGTCCGCGTAGCACGGGGAAAGTCACGGCTGGATCCGAAGATTGCCAAGTACCGGCAGGCGGCACGGAGCGTGAGCTGGCTCGTTCTGCGTGACTCCGACGGTGCATGCCCGGTGGAGCTCGTGCAGCGCCTGGATCCTGCACACGGCGAGGCGAGCCGTCGCTTTGCAGTCCGAGTGGTCCACGGCATGACGGAGGCGTGGCTCATGGGGGACCGGGAGGGCTTTGGGGCGTTCTTCGGCGTGAGCCCAGCTGTTGTCCCTGCTGATCCCGAGAATCTTCACCATGCCAAACAGACTCTGCTGGCAGTATGCGCGAAATCATCGTCGCGTCATATCCGCGAGGGCATGGTGGCTCGACATGGGAAAGAGGGGCCGTTGTACGTCGCGCTGGTCAATGAGTTCGCCTCCCAGAGCTGGGATGTCGGGGTGGCGGCGGAGCGGGCGCCGAGTCTCGCGCGGGCGATTCGCGCGGTGCGGGACCTCCTGTGACCCTTGGGGCCGTAGGGGGTGTCCGAGAGGTAAGGCGCGGACCGGAGCCCGCCGGTCCCGGCTCGCGGTGTGATTCCGCGGACGGTACTGAGGTGACCGACCACCTGCATACTGCACGCGCCCGGCCGTGAGAGTACCGTCGGTGGCAGCGGGCCGAGGGCTCACGCCCTGCCAGTCCCAGTCTCATCGGACCTGGGGCCGCCCGCACCCGGTGAGTTCGACCTCGCCAGGACCCATCCCCTCGATATCTCGGAGGCATGTCATGGCCGGCACCACTTTCGCTCAGCTCCTCGTCACGCAGCTGCGTGACCTCGGCGTGGAGCGCATCTACGGGGTGGTCGGCGATTCGCTGAACCCGATCGTGGACGCGATTCGCACCACGGACGGCATCGACTGGGTGCATGTGCGCAATGAGGAAGCGGGGGCGTTCGCGGCCGGTGCGGAGGCCCGGCTGACGGGGAAGCTGGCGGTGTGCGCGGGCTCCTGCGGCCCGGGCAACACCCACCTGATCCAGGGCCTGTTCGACGCGCACCGCGACGGTGCGCCGGTGCTCGCGATCGCCTCCCATATTCCGAGCCCGAAGATTGGCACCGGCTTCTTCCAGGAGACCCACCCGGAGGCCATGTTCCGCGAGTGTTCTCACTTCTGCGAGATGGTGAACTCCGGGGAGCATGGCACCACGTTGCTGCACACCGCTATCCAGACGGCGGTGGCCAAGCGGGGGGTGAGCGTGCTCGTGGTCCCCGGTGATGTGGCCGATGAACGGGTCGCGGGTGCGCTGACGAACAACCTGGCCACGGAGCTGGGGCGGGTCCAGCCTGCGGCGGGCCCCGTCGGGCGTCTGGCGGAGATGATCGACGCGGCGGACACCGTGACCCTGTTCGCTGGCGCCGGGGTGCGGGAGGCGCGTGAGGAGACGCTCGCGCTCGCCGAACGGGTGAAGGCGCCGATCGGGCATGCTTTCGGCGGCAAGGAGTGGATCCAGTACGACAACCCCTTCGACGTGGGCATGAGCGGTCTGCTGGGCTACGGCGCCTGCTACGAGGCGATGCACGAGGCGGATCTGGTGATCCTGCTGGGCACGGACTTCCCGTACTCGGAGTTCCTGCCGCAGGAGGGGTCGCGGAAGGGGCCGCGTCTGGTGCAGATCGACGCCGATGCCTCTCGCCTGGGCCGCCGCGCCCCGCTGGACCTGGCGGTGCACGGGGATGTGGCGCTCACGTTGCAGGCGGTGCTGCCGCTGCTGCAGAAGAAGAAGTCGAACTCCTTCCTGAAGAAAATGCTGAAGCAGCACCACAAGGCGCTGTCCGGCGTGGTCGCGGCGTACACGAAGAACGTGGAGCGGATGAGGCCGATCCACCCGGAGTTCGTGGCGGCCACGCTGGACGACCTCGCGGCGGAGGACGCGGTGTTCACGGTGGACACCGGCATGTGCAACGTGTGGGGCGCCCGGTACATCACGCCCAATGGGAAGCGCCGAGTGTTCGGCTCCTGGCATCACGGCACGATGGCCAACGCCCTGCCGCAGGCGATCGGGGCGGCGATGACGTTCCCGGACCGGCAGGTCATCTCGATGAGCGGCGACGGTGGGCTGGGCATGCTGATGGGTGAGTTGCTGACGGTGAAGCTGCACCAGGCGCCCGTGAAGATCGTGGTGTTCAACAATGCGAGCCTGGGCATGGTGAAGCTGGAGATGCTGGTGGAGGGCATCCCGGATCACGAGACCGACCATGAGCAGGTGGACTTCGCGGCGATCGCGGCGGCGGTGGGCATCCCGTCGGTGCGGATCACCGACCCGAAGAAGCTGAAGAAGCAGATGGCGCAGGCGCTGGCGAGCCCGGGCCCGGTGCTGATCGACGTGGTCACGGACCCGGATGCGCTCTCGATGCCGCCGCACATCACCTCCCAGCAGATCCGCGGTTTCGCCACCGCGTCCACGAAGGTGCTGCTGGGCGGCGGTGTGGGCAAGATGCTGGATATGGCTGCGAGCAACCTGCGGAACATCCCGCGGTGAGGCAGCCGGGCTGAGGCGGAGGGAAGCAGCCGGACCCACCCCAGCCC
>NZ_JALLAL010000091.1:0-4500 GCF_023062615.1 Brachybacterium sp. Marseille-Q7125
CGGTGTACGTTGACGACCACCTACATCGCTGCATGTGGTTTTTTTTTAATGAACGCGCCACCCCCGAAGCCTAACACAGGGGGTTCGGCGGGCAGCGCCAGAGGGGAATAGGAGACAGGGGGAGGCGAGCCGGATGGGGGAAGGGGGAACCAGGAGGTGGACGGCGCGAGCGGGGACCGCGGGGGCAGGGCGGAGAGCGAGGGGGGCCAACTGTGGAAGGGGGAGGGAGAGCATGAGGGGCGGGGGCAGCAGAGCGGGGGCGAAGGGGAGAGAAGAGTGAAAGGGGGGGGCGGGGAGGAGCGGGGGGGCTGCGGCGCACGCGGCGGGGGCGGGGCAGAACGCGCGGCTGGGGCGGGGGGGGGGGGGGCGGGGGACGGCCGAGCGACCGGGGGAGGAGAGAGGGGGAGGGGACCGCGGGGGGGGGGGTGCGGGGGGGGGGGCGGGGGGGGGGGGGGGGGCGGGGGGGGGGAGCGCGGGGGGGCGGGGGGGGGGGCGGGGGGAGGGGGCGGGGGGGGGCGGGGGGGGGGGGCGACCCGCCCCCCCCGCGCTCCCCCCTGAACGGGGCGCCGCGGGGGTCGGGCCCGCCGGCCCCGACGCAGCACCGCCACACCTCCGCGGAGCAGGCCCGCGATGCGATCGCCAGGTCCTGGGAGCTGTTCCGTGCGGGGCAGGTGCGGGCGGCGCAGGATGCGATCGAGGAGCTCGGCAGCTCCTGGTCACAGGCGTATCTGCCGGTCGGGGATCTGCTCATCGAACCGGGACCGTCGGCGGACGCGCAGTCCCCGTCGGCCGCGAACGGTGCGCCGGCGCCCGTCGACCCCACGCCCAGCACCACCCCCGTCGGCCCCTCCCCCGCGGAGCGAATCCTCGACCTCGCCCGCGCCGAGCACACCATTCACGCCGCGACCGGCACCCAGTGGACAGCGGTGAGCCTCGCCGACGAGGTGCTCATCCACGCCATGCCCTGGCCGGCCGATGCCCCGCTGCCGCGTCTCACCCTGGCCACACCGCTGCGGATCGAGCAGCAGGAGCAGTCCCCGGACGGCCTCGAGATGCTGCTGCGCGCCCCCTCGGATCAGCGCGCCGTCGATTTCCGCGACGAGGAGCCCATCGTGTGGGACCCCGAGGGGGCGAGCCGCGCGGCCGTCGTGGTGCGGGCGCGGCGCGAGGGGGAGCGTCTGCTGGTGGTGTGCGCGATCGGCACCACGTGGCAGGGGCTCGGCCGCATGCCGGATCGGCCGCTCGAGGACGTCCTTGCGCAGACTCGCGCGCAGGCCGCATCGGCCCTGGACCGGGGGGAGCAGCAGCTGCGCGAACGCCACCACGCCACCCCGCTGCCGGACCTGGATGCCGTATCGCTGCAGCTCACGGGTTCGCCTGAGGCGGAGCTGCTGAGCACCATGTGGGCGTACGGCCGGTATCTGCTCGCCGCGTCCTCCCGGGAGGGCCTGCCGCCCGCGACGCTCCAGGGGATCTGGAACGCGCAGCTCGAGGCGCCGTGGTCCTCGAACTACACCACGAACATCAACCTCGAGATGAACCACTGGGGCGTGGGCGTCGCGCACCTCCCCGCGGCGGCGCGGACCTTCGCCGCGTGGGTGGCGATGCTGCGCGAACAGGGACAGGAGACCGCGCAACGGCTCTACGGGGCCGACGGGTGGGCCCTGCATCACAACGCCGACCCGTGGGGGTACACCGACCCGGTGCGGGGCGATGCGTCGTGGGCGACGTGGCCCGTCGGCGGCCTGTGGATGGAACGGGAGATCGACGCTCACCTGCGCTTTTCCGGCCGCACCCGGGAGGATCTCGCGGCCGAACGCTTCCCGGCGCTGCGGGAGGCCGCCCGCTTCGCCCTCGCGCTGCTGCGTGAGGGGGACGACGGGCACCTGGTCACTTTCCCGTCGATCTCCCCGGAGAACCTGTACCGCGACGCCCAGGGTGATGTGGTGGCGCTGACCGCGGGCTCCGGGATGGATCGCTGGCTGGTGCGGGAGACCTTCACGCATCTGCTGGAGGCCGCGGAGCTCACCGGCCACGGGGAGGACGCCGTCGTCACCGCGGCCCGGGAGGCGCTGGGTCGCGTAGCCGAGGTGCGGATCGGGGCCGATGGGCGGGTGATCGAATGGCACGCAGACGACCTCCCGGAGGTGGAGCCGACGCACCGCCACCTCTCCCACCTGGGATTCCTCTACCCCGGGGATGTGCCCGCAACCCCGGAGCAGGAGGCCGCGGCGACGGCGACCATGCTCGCGCGCGGGGATGAAGCCACCGGCTGGTCGCTCGTCTGGAAGACGGGGATCTGGGCGCGGCTGGGCCGGGCGGACCGGGTGCAGCGCCTGCTGGAGATGTACCTCAGGCCCGCGGAGCGCGAGGGCGAGCGGGACCGGGCCGGGCTGTACCCGAACCTGTTCTCCGCCCATCCGCCGTTCCAGATCGACGGAAACCTCGGAATCGTCGCCGCGGTCGCAGAGTGCCTGGTGCAGTCCCATCGCGGGCAGATCGAGCTGCTGCCCGCCCCGGCGCCGATGCTCACCACCGGCACGGTGCGCGGCCTGCGCGCCCGCCCCGGCATCGCCCTGGACATGACCTGGCAGGACGGCGAGATCACCGCGCTGACCCTCACGGCGCTGGGGCCGGGGGCGCTCGGCGTGCACACGCTCCGCCACGGCGAGCGCACCGTGGACGTGGAGCTCACCGACCTGTCGCCTGTGAGCGTGGACGTCGTTGGGCTTGCCCTGCATGCATCGCCGCGCTGTCTCTGACACGATGTGCCCGGCCCGCCGCGCGAACATCCCGGCCCCCGGCGGGCCCAGCGAGAAGGAGGACCAGTGGCAGCACGCTCGGCACGCAGGGGAATCATCACTCGACGCACCTTCGGCGGCGCCGCAGCGCTCGGCCTCGCCGGAGCCCTGGCCGCCTGCACCGACAACGGTGCGGATGGGAAGGGCGGCAAGGGCGGATCGTCGCAGGCCACCGTGGAGTACGTCGCGGAGCCGCCGGCCTCGGCCCTGGTGCCGGGTGATGACCCGGCCGCCGCCGCGGTCGCGCTCAGCGGAGCGCTCGTGGCCTCCGCCCGCCAGGTCGTCATCGCCACCCCCGACACCCTGGAGGCGCTGCTGCCGGTCGCGACCTCCCATCGGCTCCCGCTCCTGGTGGGGACCGACCAGAAGGTCCGCGAGGAGATCGAACGCCTGGGAGCGGAGACCCTCGTCATCGGCGCCGGCACTGAGCTGGGCGAGCTCGCGGGCGACCGGGAGACCACCGAGCTGGATCTGACCGCGGAGGACCCGGCGGCCGATCTGGAGGATGTGGCGGTGGATGCCCCGGCCCTCGCGGTCACCCTGCTCACCGATCCCGACGCCGAGGATTCCGCCGCAGAGCTCGCCACCGCTGTGATCGAATCCGTCGGCGGCACCGTCACGGAGGTGCCAGGCGGGCAGGTGCGCGCCACCGGCGAGAGCGTCGGCGCGGTGAAGGACGCGGCCGGGGATGACCCGTCCACCGGTGTTCTCGCCCTCGGTGAGAGCTTCGGACCCGCGGAGGAGTGGCCCCAGACCGTGCAGTCGGTGGTGGAGACCGCGGAGCTGCCCGGCGGCGGCCAGATCGCCTTCCCCGGCCGACGCATGATCGCCGCCTACGGCTCCCCGGGCACCCCGAGCCTGGGGATCCTCGGCGAGCAGGGGCTCGACGAGTCGATCCAGCGCGTCAAGGACCTCGTCGGCGAATACGAGGGGCTCGCCGACGAACCGCTGATCCCGGCCTTCGAGATCATCACCACCGTCGCCTCCGCCGCAGCCGGCGGGGACGGCAACTACTCCACCGAGTTGGACATCGAGACCCTGCGGCCCTGGGTAGACGCCGCCGGAGAGGCCGGGGTGTACGTGGTGCTGGATCTGCAGCCCGGCCACACCGACTTCCTCACCCAGGCGAAGCTCTACGAGGACCTACTGCTTTCCCCGCATGTGGGGCTCGCCCTGGATCCGGAGTGGCGGCTCAAGCCCGGGCAGAAGCACATGGTGCAGATCGGCTCGGTGGACGCTGCCGAAGTCAACGAGGTGGTCACGTGGCTGGCGGACCTCACGCGCGACAACTCCCTGCCGCAGAAGCTGCTCATCCTCCACCAGTTCAACCTCTCGATGATCCGCGATCGGCAGGACGTGGACACCTCCCGGCCCGAGCTCGCGATCACCCTGCACGCCGACGGCCACGGCGGGCGCGCGGACAAGATGGGCACCTGGAACGCGCTGCAGCAGGACCTGCCCGAGGGCATCTTCATGGCGTGGAAGAACTTCTACGACGAGGACTCCCCGATGTTCACGCCCGAAGAGACCTACGACGTCGAGCCCCGCCCCTGGTTCGTCTCGTATCAGTGACGCGCGAGGCGCCCTCCCTCCCCCAGCCAGCCCTCCCCAGCCAATCCGGCTACGTTTTCGTGGTTATCGGGGCTCAATAAGCACGAAAACGTAGCCGTCTGCGCTGGGGTCTCCGCCGGGCCTGCGC
>NZ_JALLAL010000092.1:0-4258 GCF_023062615.1 Brachybacterium sp. Marseille-Q7125
CGTAGGCGGTCGCGGGATCCGCGGCGCCCTCAAGGATGTTCATGCCCTGGCGCCACTGCCAGAAGCTGATCACCAGGTAGGCGGTGGTGAACAGGATGGTCGCGCCCGTGGCCAGGCCGTCGAGCCCCTTCGTTCGGCTCCCGCCACCGCACCCCGCCCTCCCCGCGCAGCTCGGCCACCGCGCGGAAGCGGGCGCGCCGACCACGCCCGTGGGGCTTGTGCAGGGGTGGGCGGGTGGCCCCTCCACCGGCGGCTCCGCTGGGGGGAGGTCGGGGGGGGCGGTGTGGGGGGCGGAGGTGGCGTCGGTCATCGGGGTCCTTCACGGGTGGTGGCGAGCAGGCGCAGCGGAGTTGTCCCGCAGGCTATCGCTCCTGATCCGTGCGCGACGAAGCGTCCGTCCCGAGCTACCACGGTGGGTCGATATCGCGGCTCCCCCATCCCCGACGAGGTCCCCGTAATCCCTGCATCACAACGGATCGACTCCGCGGCTGCAGCATCCTCAGCAGGGCACCCGCCGCTGCTCCGTCACGGCGGGTCCGCGTCGGGCGGCGGCGCATCGGGTGGTGGAGGGTCGGGCGGCTGTGCCCCGGGTGGTGGAGGGTCGGGCGGCTGCGCCCCGGGTGCTGGCGATGCCGGCGGCGGGTCGGGCGAAACAGCAGTGCCTGGCTCCGGCGGCTTTGCGTTCTCAGCCAAGCCCGCCGCCCGAGACTCCGCCACCTCAGCCTCCACCACCTCCTCCGGCACCCGATGCCGGACGCTGGCGTCCAATGCCGGGGGCGAGGAGATGATGGTGCGGCCGCTGTGGCCCGTCCAGGCCACGCGGTGCCCCGACTGACCCCAATCTCCGTTGCCGTCCCCATCTCCGGCGCCGACCCGATTCCCGGTGCCATCCCTTTTCCCGGCTCGGCTCCCGTCCTCGGATCCTTCCCCGGCCAGGCCCGCATGCTCCGCCGCGTCCTGCAGGCGGATGACGCGGCGGCTGTCGTGCTCCTTGCTGCCGTTGCACAGCGCGCAGGTGCTCTGCCCGTTGTCGGCAGTGGTCGCACCACCGCGGGAGGCGGGGTGGATGTGGTCGTGCTGGCGCACGGCGGCGTTGCAGTAGGGGGCGCGGCAGGTGCCGTCGCGCCAGGTGAGGAAGCGGCGCAGGGCGGGTGGGAAGAAGCGGGCCCGCGATTCCAGGGCCACGAGCTCACCGGAGGTCGGGTGGGTATACAGCCGGCGCAGTACGGCGCGTAGCTGCGGCCCCTCGGCGCCCAGCGGATCGGGGTCCCCGGGCTCGGGGTCACCGGGCTCGGGTGTCTCAAGGTGGCTGCGCAAGTCCTCGCGGAGCGCCTCGGCGGGCACGGGACCGTAGCCCTCGATCTGGGCGAGGTCTCCGGTGCCGGGGTCCAGCAGGGCGCGGTCGGTGATGATCACCCCGACGTCGAGCATCACGGGGTCCATGGCATCCTCCCGCCCCAGCACCGTGCTGACCAGGGCGTCTGCCATGAGCGCGCCGTGGCCGTCGCGGGCCCCGTCGGCGCGGCGCCGCTCCGCGTCCAGGTGCAGGCGTTTGCGCACGAGCGTCGCGTCCACGGCCGAGAGGTGGGCGCGCAGCGTCGCCATGCCGTGCTCTCCGGGGCTGAGCGTGACGTGGCGGGTGCGGCGGGCGCGCTGATGCCGCGTCGCGGCACCGTCGGGGTCGATCTCTCCGACGATCGCGTCGACGGCACGCCGCCACTGCCGAGTCCCGGCACCCTCCATCCACGGGGCGCCCTGAGCGAGGATGCGGTCCACCTCGCGACGCTGCGCGGGGTCGAGCGCGGCAGAAGCGGTGGAAATGCCGTAGGCATCGCGAGAGCGCAGGTGACCGGTGGCGAGCATCCCGAGCATCTCTGGCATGGTCTCCACGAGCCGGCGGGCCCCGGCCAGGGTGGAGCCGGCGGCGGCCGGGGACCGACGGGTCAGCAGCGACAGGTCGCGACGGGTGACCGCATCGGCCCGTTTCAGCAGTGCCGCATCACTGCCCGCGGCCTGCTCATCCCCGTCGGGGTCAGCATCGCGGGCGGCTTCGAGGGTGTCTTGGCGCGTACGGTCGGCGAAGGCCACTGCGGCGCGGGCCTCGAGCGCATCGACCGCGCCGCGCAGGCTATACAGCACCTGCAGCACGGCGACGACGTCATCCCGGCTGTACTCGGCGGGGGCGAACATGTCCCCGGGTTCTCGGGCCAGCTGGACGGCGAGGTGTGCGACGTCCCCCAGCAGGAGCGCGAGTCCCGCCGGCCCGGACTCGCGCAGTACGTCCAGCAGCGCCGGATGCGCGAGCTGCGCACTGGCGTTCTGCAGGGGCGGTGGAGTCGTCATGCCACCAGCCTGGCAGGGCATGACGGCCTGAAAAAGACCCGACGAGAAAATGTGGATAAGCGGGCTCCCCTCCCCCAACCTTCCCGTTGACCTGCACCGATACCCGGTCGACCTATCCTCCACAAACGCGCCGGCAAGTTCTCACGAATGCGCGCATTTCACAGACCCGTCGGCCGACAGTTCACCCCTTCACTACCCTGCGCGACAGCCACCGCCACCGCCATCCCGGCATCATTCGGCGCTGCGCGCACCTGCGCGGGTGCGGCGAGACCACGCGGCGACGCCGAACAGAGCGAGGGCGAGAGCGATGCCGTGGGCGGTGCGGACGGCCGGCGGAGTGAAGAACTGCGGCAGGTAGGCGGCGACCAGCACAGCGGTGGCGACGGCGAACCAGCGGGCGCGGCCGCGGGTCGTCATTGCCCAGCCGATCGTCCCGGCGGCGGCGAGCACGAGGCCGGCGGCGAAGAGGCTCAGCTGAAGCGGGCTGTTCCGCATCACGGACTCGGCCTGCAGCAGGTCGAGGTTGCCGGATTCGAGCGCGGTGCGCGCAAGGCCGTTGAGCCCGAACGCCTCGACGCCGTAATAGGGAAGCAGCGCGGCGACGCCGACCGGAGCAACCCACGTCCACCAGCCCCGGCGGACGCTGGTCGCGATCGCCCCGGCAAGTGCCGCCCAACCGACCATTCCCGACACGTGCGACAGCGGCCACAGCGGCGACGCGAAGGCGTGTGCCATCTCGGTGACGTCGCCGAGCTTGTCATCCCACGGCCGTAGCAGTGGAAAGGCGGCGAAGGCGGCGCCGGCCACCCCGGCGAGGATGCGAGAGGTCGTCGCGGCCATGACAGACTCCAATTGGGTGAACACCGTTCTCTGACGTGACGGTAGCACACTGGGTGAACAGCGTTCACCGAACTTGCTAGACTGCCCCCATGACCACCCGCGCCGAGGCGAAACAGCTCACCCACGACCGGCTGCTCAGCGTCGCCCGCGAACGCCTGCGCGAGGCCGGCGCAAGCGAGCTGTCGCTGCGTGACGTCGCCCGCGGCGCTGGCATCACGCCATCGGCGGTCTACAAGCACTTCGACAACCGGGATGCTCTGCTCACCGCGCTGCTCATCGGCAGTTACCGCGACCTCGCGGCGGCCCTGCATGCCGAACCGGCCGCGGGCGGCGATGCCTGGACGCGGCGGGCCAACCGGCTGCGCGCGTGGGCGCTCGAGCATCCGCAAGACTTTCAGCTGCTCTACGGCACCCCCGTGATCGGCTATGCCGCGCCGACTGAGACGGTTGAGCCGGCCGCGGCGGTTGCCGATGCCTTTCTCGAGCTCGTCGATGCGGTGCCCGAGGTTCCCAGGCCGCTCACCGAGCAGCTCACGGGCGCGGCGGCTGCGGCGGGTAGCGATCCGCGCGCCCTCGCCTGGACCCTCGCGAGTCTGAGCCACCTCGTCGGTCACCTCATGCTCGAGCTCGGCGGCCACTTCGTCGGAACCGCCGCCCCGGCCGACAACCTCTGGAACTGGATCGTCGCAGGGCAGCAAGCGCACGCTGCATAGGTGTGCAGCGATAGGCGCCGATACAGCTCGCCCCTCCCGAGGTCACCGGCCCGACGTGTCACTCCCCCGTCGGCACCATCGCCATCACGTCAGCCGCCGCCCCGTAGAGCGCCCGGTGTGCCGCGCGCATCCGCGCATGCCCCTGCACCGCGCGCGCCTCCGGCTCCACCACCACGCCGCCTGACCGAGCCTGTTCGGCGAGCGGGCGGATCCGATGCGGCAGCCCGTGTGCCTCGGCCGCCAGCAGCGCGGTTCCGAGCAGCGCGGCATCCGCCTCCGGCACCGCGCGCACCTGGCGTCCGGTCACGTCGGCGAGGATCCGCCGCCAGGGGGCCGATGCCGCTCCCCCGCCGGTCACCGCG
>NZ_JALLAL010000093.1:0-4181 GCF_023062615.1 Brachybacterium sp. Marseille-Q7125
GCCAAGGCGTGGACCGAGCAGACCACCCCCACCACCCTCCCAGTGGTCGCCTGACCACCGGAGAACACATCGACTGTCCGAAATCCTTGACACACCCCAGGCGGCCCTGCTCATCGGTGCTGATCTCAGGATGCTCGATTGGAGTGGTGACCTGCTGATGCCGGCCCGCGCCGGTGAACTCGCTGCGCTCATCCGGGTCCAGGGTGAGCGCGGGGTCGGTGAAGATGTCCACCCGCTCATCGTGACGGTAGGCGATGACCCGCCAGCCCTGTTCGCCGGGACGTTCGATGAACTGCGGGGACTGCTGCACTGCAGCGAGGTCCCGTTCGATCATGAGATCGGAGGGCCAGTCTCGTGGAGGCCAGCGATTCGCCGACAGAGTGGTGACAGCGAATCGCGATCACCGGGGTCAGGGGCCGAGTTCCGTTCGTTGACCTGCAGTGACGGGCCGGGTTATAGGGGCGGGGACATCAGTCTTCTCTAGGGCGTGTTGCTAAACCCATTGGAGTGTTGCGGCGAGGCAGACGGCGGAATGATTGTTCCGGGCGGTCTTGTCGGAGCGCATCGCGATGCCGCGCCATTGCTTGAGCTTGTTGATGCAGCGTTCGACGACGTTGCACCGTCGGTAGCGGAGGCGCTGGTCGTCGCCGAAGTCGATCGGCCGGCCAAGGCGCTTGCGGTGGTGAGCGATCTGGTCATCGCGCTCCGGGATCGTGGCGGCGATGTCCCGTTCGCGCAGCCAAGCCCGGTTGACTTTCGACGGGTAGCCCTTGTCCGCGAGGACCCGATCCGGCCGCGACCGAGGTCTGCCGGTGCGTCCGGCGACGCGGATCTCAAAGAGTGTTCGACGAGCATGCTCGTGTCCGCAGCCTGCCCGGGGGCCAGCACGAACGCGAGCGCGCGGCCTTTCCCGTCGCAGACCAGGTGATTCTTGGTCATCACCCCACCGCGAGAACAGCCTCTCGCGTGATCAGGAGGCTCGGCCCCGAACTTCTTGTAGTTCGACCTGGCCCCCTGTGTCCCGCTTGAGGGTCGCGCCGTGCTGATGCACGCGCATGATCGTCGAGTCGATCGAGGCCATCCAGTCGAGCTCGCCGCGCTGATGCGTCAGCGACTGGACCTTCTCGAGCACCCGCGCCCACACGCCCTGCTCCGACCAGCGGTTGAAGTTCTTGTAGATCGTGTTCCAGTTCCCGAACCGCTCCGGCACATCCCGCCCCGGAGCCCCGGTCCGGTAACGCCATGCGGTCGCCTCGAGCACTGCACGCCGGTCCACCGGCGGTCGGCCCGTCGCCTTCGCGACCGGGAACAGTGGGCCGATCACAGCCCAGGCCTCATCGGAGATCTCAGTACGCGACACGCTTCAAGCGTCACCCACGCGCCACCGACACCCCTTTAGCAACACGCCCTAACCTTAGCGCCGTGGGGCGCGGCATCGACTGCCGCCTCAGCGTCTAACCCGCCGTGGTCCTCGGCGAGGCCGGGCCCAGGAAGTCGAAGCTGATCTGCAAGGTCGCAGGACGCGCAAGTCGCTAGCACACTTCAGCACTGACGTCCAACAACCTCTGTCACGTAGATTAGGACAAGAATTGTTGAGCCGCTGGCGGGAGAGAGCACGATGGATGTCGCGAGCGTACTGCGTGAGCTGGGCCTGAACCTGGTCTACGGAACGGAGGACGGCCTCTGGGCCAGACGGGACGACACGGGCGAGATGCTGGTCTTCACTCCTACGGATCCTGTCGACCGGTTGGACTCCCGGACGGTGAACCGACTCAGCGGGAACCTCACGCCGGGTCAGGCCCGACCCCTGCTGATCGGCTCCAGCGCGACCCGGCAGGTGATGGAGCGAGCCGCATCGGGCGAGATCGACATCCTCACGGAGGAGCCGCTGCGCCTGTTCCACGAAGGAGTCGCCTATCGCACCGAGGAGCCGGCCCCGGTTCTCTCCGCTCCCCGGCGCACGGGTCGACCTGCCTGGGTGAGGTGGGGGCTCATGCGCGAGCTGCTCCGCACCGGATCGCTCCCGGCACAGACGGAGGTCGCCGCCCGATTCGGGGTCACCCAACAGGCGGTTTCGCGTGCGCTGCGGACCCTCGGGGACATGGGGGCGGGCGCCCCCGAGAAACTGCTGGATCTGTTCCTGGGGGAATACGCCGGGCCCGGTGGCAAGGAGTTTGGCTGGTACGCACTCACCCCGGTGACGGAGCAGACGGATGTGGCCGTCTCCCTGGCGCACAACCTCGAGCTCGATCCGATCGTCGCCGGAGACGTCGCCGCCGACAGGATCGCCCCATGGAAGCTGCCCACGAGGAGCCGGATCTACCTCCGTGGACCGATGGACCTCGGCGGGGAGGGCTTCATCCCGGCACCGCTGGCGGAAGCGACGCTGATCTGCTGTACCCCGCGCGACCGGACGCTCTGGGCGACGGGGACAGAAGTCGGAGATGATGTGACACATCGCCTGGCCGACCCTGCCCTGATCCTGTGGGAACTGCTCCACAGCGACGGCGCGGACAGCGACCAGGCAGCGGAGCACCTGCGCCAGGCAATCATCGAAGGAGCCGCTCGATGACCGCGGACATCGAGCTCGAAGTCCACTCGTGGAGCCTCGCCGACGATCTCGGCTATCTCGGCCAGCAGGCCGTCGCCGTGGCGGCCAAGGCGACGGACTACCGGATCGTAGGCGGTCACATGGTGCGCCTGCTCCTCCTCGCCCACCCCGCCAAGCGGGCGGTGCAGCGGACGACGGTGGACGCGGATACCGCCGTCAACGATGTCGAGGTGATCGGCGGGATCGTCGAGCGTCTGGTGAGCCAGGAGTTCGTCCAGGAACGCGGCAATGTGTACACGAAGGCCGTCGACGACGAGCGGAAAGTCGAGATCAACCTGCTGCTGTCGCGCATGGGAGGCGCGAGCGGGATCAAACCTCAGAACGTCGACGGCGTCGGTCAGGTCGACACCCTCCCGGAGCTCGCCTTTGTCCTGCTGCACCCGGCGCTCCGCATGGCGGTCACTGCGCACTTGAGCACGGGCGAGACGCTCACCTACACCGTGTTGATCCCTGGGCTCGAGGAGGCGTTCATCCTGAAGGCGCATGCCTGGGCAGCACGGGGCCTTCAGAAAGACCGCGATCTCGCGGACATGCACACGCTTCTCGAGATCCGCGAGACCTATCCGGACCTCCCATGGCGGCTGAACGAGCGACCGCTGCGCGGATATCGACTGGACACCGCACGGGCGGTCAGCTCGCTCTCGGATCGGCTTCAGCGACGCACATCGACGATGCCTGTGCCGAAGTATCTCGATCGGACGAGAATGACCGCGCTCCTCGTGAAGCACGTCGCGAAGCCCTGAGTCCAGCGGCCTAGGAGTGGGTCTCGGCGACCATCGCCGCCGTCTCGGCGTAGCGCTCGGCAATGTAGTCCTCGAAGGCGTCCAGCGAGACCCGCCAGACGCCGCGGCCGCCGACCTTGATCGCTGGCAGCTGTCCTGAGCGGGCGAGGGCGAGGGCGAGGGCCTGGCTGTAGGAGATCGAGAGCTCCTCCATGATGTGTTCGAGGGGCACGTATCGCGGCAGGCTCTCGGAACTGGTCATCGATTGAGAGTAGGCCAACCGGTAGCGGCAGGCGCTCTGTCTACAACTCCGCCGGACAGGAGTCTGCATCCGATGTGGCGGCTGGCGCCGCAAGAGAGACACTCCCAGGTGCGGTGCCCCCCTTGAGTGGGCCGCCACTGCGGGGGCAGGCGTACTAGCCGACCATGTGGTGGGCTCCGGCGCACGAGCACGGAACCAGCATCGCGTCGGCCCAGCCGTCAGGTCCGTGGACGAGCCAGGGGTCGCGAGGAGCGGGTATCGAGATTTCTGTTGTCACGAAGTCGAGGTTGGCATCGGTGCGCGACAAGCGAACTCCCCTCCCTCAGCGGTCGGATCCGCCTCAGTCTCGGTGCAGACCGTGGGGCCTACAGCCCCCTCGAGACGGGGATAGACGGTCCGAAGCACTCAGCCCAGGCCGATGGAGACCACGGCGGCAGCCCTGGCTTCCACGGGAACTGAGGGTTATAGGACAAAATGTGTGTACGGAGAGGCCGCTTTCCTCGTCCTGACCTGCGGGGATAGTGGGTTGCACATGCTCTGAGAGCATGTGCGATGGGTGTTGCTTCCAATCGGCCGTGTTGTGGTG
>NZ_JALLAL010000094.1:0-4163 GCF_023062615.1 Brachybacterium sp. Marseille-Q7125
GGCAGAGCGCGCGCAGGCGGGGAGCGAGGCGGGGCGGACAGGGAGCGGCCCACCGCCGGAGGCCAGCGAGAGGCGGGGGGACAAGGGCGCCGCGCGGCAGAGCGCGCAGAAGGGCGGGGGGGCCCTGGGCGGGGGCACCAAGGGGCCGGGGGGGAGCGGGCGGGGGGGGGGGGGGCGCGTCCCCGGGGGCGGGCGGGGGGGGGGGGGGGGGGGGGCGCGGGGGGCGGGGCCCGGCCGGGGGCGGGGGGGGGGGGGGCCCCCCCCGGCGGGGGGGGCCCCCGCCGTGCCCGCCACGGGCGCACACACGACAAATGTCGGGTTCCGTGGCATGTTCTGTGCGAATATGCCACGGAACCCGACATTTGCGTCCATATCGACGGAGGGGCCCGCTTGACGGAGCGGCCCGATCGACGGAGGGGTCCTGCGCCTCACTCCTCCACGTCGGAGACGTCGAAGTTCGGATCCGGCTCGCCGAAGCCCTCGGGCAGCTCGATCGGGCAGAACTGCTGCATCGTCGGGTCCACGTAGGCCTGCGCCTCCTTGACCAGGTTCTCGGGAGTGTCCGAGCCCTGGTTCAGGGAGCCCTGCATGGTGAACATCGCATCCCACAGCTTGGTGCCCACCGGCAGCGGCGGCCGGGACTTCGCCACGGCCATGAGCTCCACGAAGAACTTGATGTCGCGGTTCCAGCCCTCGGGATCCTTGACCGTCTCGATGTTCGTGGGGATGCGGCTGATCTGGGGCATCATGATCTTCTGCCCCTCGTAGCCGGCGTAGAACTTGAAGAAGTCCCAGGCAGCCTTGGACATGCTCGCACCCTTGGGCATCGCCAGGGCGAAGCCGCCGGCCCACGTGAAGGGGTCATCGCCCTCGTTCGGGACCGGCAGGTGCGTGACCTGGTAATCCATATCCGGCTTGTAGTCAGCCTGGCCCTGCACGCCCCACGGGCCGGAGATCTGGAACAGCTGCCGGTCCGAGAAGAACGAGGTCTGCGTGGGCGGGGCGTTCGGCGGCTGGTAGGTCGCCTTGAAGGCATCCAGGCGGTGGAAGTCCAGCCGCTCCACCCAGCCGCGGTACATCGTCGCAACGTCGAGCATCTCCTGGGTGTCCAGGAGCATCTTGCACTCCTCATTGGAGAAGAAGTCGACGTCATTGGCCATCGCCCACATCAGCAGTGAGGCCTGGTCATCCCAGGGGATCCACGTCACGCGCTCATAGGTGCCGCGCTTGTCCTGGACGCTGAACTGCTCCTCGATCTCCCACAGCTGGTCGTAGCTCATGGGCCCGTTCTCGGGATCCAGCAGATCCAGATCGATCCCGGCATCCCGCGCGAGGTCCATGTTGACGTACATGCCGCGGGTGTCGGTGTCCATCGGCAGGCCGTAGTACTGGCCGTCGTAGTAGAGCTCATCGGTGGCGAACTTGACCCACCCGGACATGAACTCCTCGGGGCTCATGCCCTCATGCTCCTCGATGAGCCCATCGATGGGCTCGAGCAGTCCGAGTGAGGCGAACTGTGCTCCGTTGAAGCGGTCCAGGAAGTAGATGTCCGGGCCGGTGCGACCGCGCACGGCAGTGATGACGCTCGAGGCGTCGCCCTGACCGTTGGAGGGCACCTGCGAGACCTGGATCTTCACATCCGGGTTCTGTTCGGTGAAGGCCTCGACGACCTCCATCTCCTTCTCGGCGTCGGAGGCCCAGATGCCCCACATCTTCACGACATTGGGGTCGCGCTCCTCGCCGACGGGACGGTTGGTGCAGCCGACGATCGAACCGCCAGCGATGGTGACGGAGGCACCCGCGCCGAGGGCCTTCAGCAGGGTTCGACGGTTGATCACTTGAAACCTCCCAGGGTGATGCCGCTGATGAAGTACCTCTGGAAGGCGAAGAAGAGAATCACCAGCGGGATGAGCACCAGGAACGACGCGGCCATCAGCAGGTTGAAGGGCACGTCCTGGTTGTTGACGGAGCGGAAGACCTGCATACCGATGGACAGCGTCTGCTTGTTCTGGTCCTGCAGGTAGATCAGCGGTCCCATGAAATCGTTCCAGGTGCCCACCGCGGCGAAGATCGCGATGACGGTCACGGCCGGACGGGCCGTGGGGAACACGATCCGCCAGGCGATGCCCCACTCCGAGGCGCCGTCCACGCGGGCGGCGTCCATCATGTCCCGGGGGACCTGCAGCATGAACTGGCGCAGCAGGAAGGTGAAGAAGCCGCCGGCGAACAGGGCCGGCAGGATCAGCGGAACCCACGTGTTGACGAAGCCGAGTGAGGCCCAGAAGTCGAACATCGGGATCAGGGTGACGGGGAAGGGAAGGAACAGCGTCGCCAGAACGATGAAGAACACCTTGTTGCGGCCCGGCCAGTCGATGCAGGCGAAGCCGTAGGCGACGATGAAGTTGGAGATCACGCTGAACACGACGACGCTGACCGTGATGATCAGGCTGTTGCGGAAGAACAGCCAGAACGGCATCACAGTGACGGCGTCGGAGAAGTTCTCCCAGCGGAACTCATGCGGGAAGAGCGTGGGCGGGAACATCGCCAGCTCCTCCGGGGTCTTCAGCGCCGAGATGAGCATCCAGTACAGCGGCAGGGAGAATAGCGCCAGCACGAGCAGGATCACGATGCGGGAGATCCAGGCGCTGAGAGCGCCCTGCCGGGAGCCATCGCGGTTGCGCCCGTAGTTCGAGCGGGACTTGATCGGGGCGCCCTGTGGAACGTTGCCGCCTGGCGTCATGGTCTGGGTCATGGTCATGGTGAGGTCCTCCTTCTCAGCCGGCCGAGACGTCGTAGTTCACGAACCGGCGGGAGAGCCAGTAGATGAGTCCGGCCAGCACCATGCCGAACAGGAACAGCAGCACCGCGAGCGCCGAGGCGAAGCCCAGCTGCCCGTAGGAGAAGGCGTTGCGGTAGAGGTACAGCATGTAGAACAGCGTGGAGTTGTCCGGGCCGCCGTTGGTCATGATGTACGCCTCGGTGAACACCATCATCGCGCCGGAGACACCCGTGATCAGGTTGAACAGGATGGTGGGGGTGAGCAGCGGGATGGTGATGGACATGAACTGGCGGAACTTGCCAGCACCGTCGATGCGCGCCGCCTCGTACAGGGTCTCCGGGATATTGCGCAGACCCGCCAGATAGATCAGGGCCGCATTACCGGCGCCCAGCTGCGCCATGACGATCATGACGATCTTCGCGTAGCGCGGCTCGCCCAGCAGGTTCGTATCGGGCATGCCGAACAGGCCCAGGAACTGGTTCACGATGCCGAACTGGGGGTTGACGAACACGATGAAGATGAACGACATCGCGAACATCGGGATCAGCGAGGGCAGGTACAGCAGGGTGCGGTACAGCGCCACCTCACGCACGTTGCGGTTCATCGCCAGCGCCAGCAGCAGCGCCACGACCAGGCCGATCGGCACCGCCAGGAACATGTAGTACACCGTGTTGTAGACCGCGGTGTGCACCAGCGGATCCTGAAAGGCCGAGATGTAGTTCTGCAGGCCGATGAAGGTCGGGGTCTGCATACCGGAGTACTGGGTGAGGCTGATGACGAAGGAATACACCAGCGGGTAGATGACGAAGACCGCCACGCCGATGATCCACGGCGAGATGAACAGCAGTCCGTTGCGCAGATTGCGCTTCTCGCGCAGGGTCATTTTGCGCTTCCCGCTGCGGCCCCCGCTGCTGCGGGTTCCGGTCCTCTCTCTGGTCTCTCCCGCGGATCGCGCACCGGGGGAACCGGTCACGGTGGGATCCGCGGCGACGCCGTCGCTCGCGCTCATCGTTCCTCCTATCGGGGCTCGCCGCGGAGAGGGCCGCGACGGACAGGCTGGGACGGTTGGGCGTCGGTGCCCCGCGCTCCACAGCTCCACGGACCGCGTCGTCCCATGTGAGGAAGGTTACTCACACCGATGGACAAATGCAATGAGCGCGTGCGCGTGGCGTCGGCCACGACCTTGGTGACGTGTACTGTGAAGCGGGGCACACGGTCAGGGGAGAGAACCGGTGTGCCTGCTCGGAGGTACGCCAGCTACCCTCGGGCTTTCATCGTTGAGGTGTCCGAGGGGTGGTCGTAGACGCGGAAAGGTGCTCCTGACCTGGAAGAATAGGGCTTACTTAGGGTCCAATTCTCCAAGGTCGAAGGAGCACCTTCAGGG
>NZ_JALLAL010000095.1:0-4105 GCF_023062615.1 Brachybacterium sp. Marseille-Q7125
TCTCCGGGGCGGGGGAGGACGGCACGGACTGGGGGTTCTCGGACTCGCTCATGATCGAGCTCCTTCGACGGGATCCGCTGCAGGGCGGGACACTGCCACCGGGTAGGCGGCTGACGGGCACATCGATCCACCGGCCTTCGCTCGTGGACCACGTCACGGAACTCTACCGTGACCGGCCCGGGCACGATGCGCCGTCCGCTGTGGCCGCGCCGACGGGCGATAATGGGACGCGCAGACCCCGACTCGAAGGAAGTGCCCTCCATGGCGAAGCCCGCCAAGAACACCGGCCTCTCGGGATTCCCCGAGCACCTCCCCGCCGAGCGCGCCGTCGAACAGCACGTCATCGACGTGTTCCGTGAGGTGGCCGAGCTGCATGGCTTCGCCGGTATCGAGACTCGCGCCGTCGAGCCGCTCTCGCAGCTGCTGCGCAAGGGCGAGATCGACAAGGAGGTCTACCTCCTGCGGCGCCTGCACGCCGAGGACGACGGCGCCGACGATGACGGTGCCGACCCGGACCGCACCCTCGGGCTGCACTTCGACCTCACCGTGCCGCTGGCCCGCTACGTCCTGGAGCACCAGAACGACCTCGCCTTCCCCTTCCGGCGCTACCAGATCCAGAAGGTCTGGCGCGGCGAGCGGCCCCAGGAAGGCCGGTACCGCGAGTTCTACCAGGCCGATCTCGACGTCATCGGCCAGGACACCCTGCCCGGGCATGTGGAGGCCGAGGTCGCCGTCGTGATGGGGGAGATCCTCGCGCGCCTCCCGCTGGGCTCCTTCACCATCCACGCCAACACCCGTCGCCTGTCCGAGGGTTTCTTCCGCTCCCTGGGCCTGGGTGACCACGCCGCGGTGCTGCGCAGCCTCGACAAACTGCCGAAGATCGGCGCTGACGCGGTGACCGAGCTGCTGCTGCGCGATGCCGGAGCGAGCCGTGAGCAGGCCCAGGCCTGCCTGGCCTTTGCGAGCATCCGCACCCGCGATGCTTCCTTCGCCCAGCAGGTGCGGGACCTCGGCGGCAGTGGCGAGATGGTCGAGCAGGGCATCGCCGAGCTCACCGCCGTGCTCGAGCGCGTCGAGGCCGCCGTGCCCGGTGTGATCATGGCGGACCTCTCCATCGCCCGGGGCCTGGACTACTACACCGGCACCGTGTTCGAGACCTTCATCGCCGGGCACGAGTCGCTGGGCTCGATCTGCTCCGGCGGCCGGTACGACCAGCTCGCCGCGGATAACCGTCACACCTATCCCGGGGTGGGCCTGTCCATCGGCCTGTCCCGACTGGTCTCCCGGATGCTCTCCGCGGACCTCGCGCGGGCCTCCCGCCCCGTGCCCACCTGTGTGCTGGTCTCCGTGAGCGATGAGGAGCACCGCGCCTCCAGCGATGCTGTCGCCACACAGCTGCGCCGCCGCGGCATCCCCTGCGAGGTGGCCCCGAGCGCAGCGAAGTTCGGCAAGCAGATCCGCTACGCCGACCGCCGCGGTATCCCTTTCATCTGGTTCCCCGGCACCGAGGGTCGGGCCGATGAGGTCAAGGACATCCGCAGCGGCGAGCAGGCTCCGGCCGATGCCGGGACCTGGGAGCCGTCGGCCGCAGACCGCACCGTGCAGATCCTGGCCGGATCCACGACCGCGGACGAGGACACCTCTCTCGGGGGTCGGTGAGCCACATCACAGCGGCGGCGGGGGAGGAATGCTCCCGCGCCGCCACGCGTTCCTCTCGTCATGGCCACCATCACCATGACCTCCGAGAACCACGACAAGACCATCGAGGACGGCATCGTCCTGATCGACTTCTGGGCGGGCTGGTGCGTGCCCTGCCAGCGTTTCGCCCCCGTCTTCGAGGAGTCCTCCGAGAAGAACCCCGATGTCACCTACGCGAAGGTGGACACCGAGGACCAGCAGGAGCTGGCGATGCGCTACGGCGTGACCTCCATCCCCACCCTCGTCGCCTACCGCGACGGGATCCCGGTGTTCTCCCAGCCCGGCGCGCTGCCGCAGGCCGCGCTCGAGGACCTGGTCAGCCAGGTCAAGCAGCTCGACATGGATGAGGTCCGCAAGGCCTACGCCGAAGCCCAGGCCCAGCAGAGCGAGCAGCAGAAGTGATCGACGTCCGCCGGGTCTGTCCCTGACCCCGGCCCGTCCCTGAACCGCACAGGACCCCGCCCGATCCGGCGGGGTCCTGTCCTGTCTGGGGCCCTGTTCTGGCGTCAGTCGCGGCGGCGGCGCGCCGCGTGCTTCTTCGCGGCAAGCCGATCCCGGTCACGCCCACCGCGCTCTGTGCGCTTCCACGGCGGGATGCCATCCCCGCGCCGGGGACGCTCCGCCCCATCGCGCCGCCCGCGTCCGCCGCGGGGACCCTGATCCGGGGCGATCCGCAGCTCGCGCCCAGCCACCGTAACCTTGCCGATGCGCTGCATCTGCTCGCCGTTCAGGCCCCCGCGGATCTGCACCAGGGAGAAGGTCGGGAAGATCTGAATCTTGCCCACGTC
Organism: Brachybacterium sp. Marseille-Q7125; assembly: GCF_023062615.1. Lineage (NCBI taxonomy): Bacteria > Bacillati > Actinomycetota > Actinomycetes > Micrococcales > Dermabacteraceae > Brachybacterium > Brachybacterium sp. Marseille-Q7125. The sequence continues at coordinate 2,487 of NZ_JALLAL010000095.1, forward strand.
CTTGCCGCGCAGCCCGCCTTCCCCGGTGAGCGCACCGACCAGGCTCTGCGGCCGCGCCCCATGCGTATGCCCGACCCCCACCTTGTACGCGGTGAAGCCGTGCTCAGCCCTGCCCGGCTCTGCGCGCCGCGGCCGGTCGGGGCGGTCCGAGCCGGCCAGCGTCGCGGAGGTGAACTCCTCGTCCTCACTCGCGGTGCCGGGACCGTCATCGCCGACGGTGGTCGCGGCGAGCACGGCGGCGAGCTCGAGCGGATCCATCTCATGTTCGGCCAGGAACTCGCCGATCAGCTCGCGGTACAGCTCGAGGCGTCCGCGGTCAGCGCGCGCCGGGACCTCGGCCAGCACGGCCGCGGCCCGGTGCTTGGAGACATCGCGCGGGGAGGGGACGATCGCCTCGGCGAGCTTCTGCTTGGTGGCCCGCTCGATGTTCTTCAGCGCCCGTCGCTCATGCGGGCCGATGAAGGTCAGCGCCTTCCCGGAGCGGCCCGCCCGGCCGGTGCGGCCGATGCGGTGCACATACGCCTCCGGCTCGCGCGGCACATCGAAGTTCACCACCAGCCCGATGCGCTCCACGTCCAGGCCGCGCGCGGCGACATCGGTCGCGACGAGCACGTGCAGGGATCCGTCGCGCAGCCGCTCGACGATCTTTTCGCGCTCCTTCTGCGGCACATCCCCGCTGATCGACGCCGCGATCACGCCGCGGGCGACGAGGGCGGTGCCGACCTCTTCGGCGGCGGCGCGAGTGCGGACGAACACGATCGCGGCATCGGCGCTCGAGGTGGCGAGCACACGGGCGAGCGCTCCGGTGCGGTGCCGGAAGGGCACCACCGCATAGGACTGCTCGACGGAGTCGACGGTCGAGGACTGCGGGGTGACGCTCACGCGCACCGGGTCCTTCATGTGCTCGGCGGCCACACGCTCGATCGCCGGGGGCATCGTCGCGGAGAACAGCGCCACCTGCCGGGTGGCGGGGGAGTGGGAGAGGATCTCCTCGACATCCTCCGCGAAGCCCATGCGCAGCATCTCATCGGCCTCATCGAGGACCGCGAAGCGCACCTGATCCAGCCGCAGCGTGGTGCGGCGCATGTGGTCCATGATGCGGCCCGGCGTGCCGACGACCACCTGTGCGCCGCGGGTGAGAGCGCGCTCCTGCGGGCCGTAGGGGGAGCCGCCGTAGACGGCAACGACATCGAGCCCGCCGATCGCGGTGGCGAAGGAGGAGATCGCCTCGGCGACCTGCATGGCCAGCTCGCGGGTGGGGGCGAGGACCAGGCCCTGCACCTCCCGGCGCGAGGGGTCGATCGCCGCGAGCAGCGGCAGGCCGAAGGCGGCGGTCTTCCCGGTGCCGGTCTGCGCCACCCCGATCACATCGCGGCCCTCCAGCAGCGGCGGGATGGCCTGCGCTTGGATCGCCGACGGGGCGGTGAACCCCAGCTCATCGACCGCCTCGCGCAGCGCGGACGGCAGCTCCAGGGCGTCGAAGCCGTTCAGGGCCTCCGCGGCGGGCGTCTTACCGGGCGTCGGCTCGACGGCGGGAGCCTCACCGCCGGCCGTCTCGGCCGGGGCGGGAGTCTCGTCGGCGGGGGTCTCGGTGCGGTTGATCTCGCTGAAGCGCCCCA
>NZ_JALLAL010000096.1:0-4086 GCF_023062615.1 Brachybacterium sp. Marseille-Q7125
CCACTCATCGCTCGGCTACCGCACCCCCGCCAAGGCGTGGACCGAGCAGACCACCCCCACCACCCTCCCAGTGGTCGCCTGACCACCGGAGAACACATCGACTGTCCGAAATCCTTGACACACCCCAAGGGACATGGGCCGCGTGTGGCTGTCACTGGAGACCGCAGCCCATCGCCCCCACCGCGTCCTGGTCTGCCGCGCAGAACAGCACACCATCCCCTTCCGCGAGACCATCACGGCCCTCGATGAGCACGGAGCACCGCGCTTCACCTCCGTCATTCCCAAGACCGTCGAGCTGGTCAAGGACGCCGCGCGACACCCCCGCCAGCTCTACGGGTACGCCCGCGTCTGGGCCGAACTGCTCACCGACCTGCCCAACTGATCACCACTCCAAGGAGCTAAGCCCCGATGACCAGCTCATACGGCCCCCGCGCCCGCCGTGTCGCGGACACCTTCCAGACCCCCAAGCCCGCAGCGCCTGAGAAGAAGGTCAATACCAGTGTGTGGCTGACGGTGGATACACGACAGGCACTGCGGATCTGCGCTGCCACCCACGGCACCACGATCTCGGCCCTCCTCGAGGAAGGCGCCCAAGCAGTGCTGGCCAAGTACACCGAGCCAGGGGGATCCTCATGAAGAAGCTCATCGGCGCGATCGCCGCACTCGCGCTGCTTGCAGGCGTAGCCATCATCGGCGTGCCCATCGCTGTCGTCCTTGTCGGCGCCGCAGTCCTCGACAGCGACTCATCCGGCCAAAGCGACGTCTGCGCCGAAGGCGGCAGTCCCTCCCTCGTGGTCGATCTCGCGGGCCTGCCCAGCAAGGTCCTGGACCTCACCGACGAGCAGATCGAAAACGCCGCAATCATCCTGGCCACCGCGCAGGAGATGGGCATGGACCAGCGCGCTCAGCTCATCGGACTGATGACCGCGATGCAGGAATCCACCCTCGTCAACCTCGAAGACGGTGACCGCGACTCCATCGGCCTGTTCCAGCAGCGCCCCTCGATGGGTTGGGGAAGCCCCGAAGAGCTCCACGACCCCACCTACGCCGCACGAGCGTTCTTCCAGGGCGTGCCGGACAAGGGAATCCCCGGGCTGAAGGACATTCAGGGCTGGGAGAAGATGCCATTCACCCAGGCAGCGCAGGCAGTCCAGCAGAGCGGATACCCCGACGCCTACGCCCAGCATGAAGCCAAGGCCATGAAGATCATGGCGGCGCTGGCTGGTGTCGACCTGGTCGGCGCCAGCGACTACCTCACCGACAACACCATCGGCTGCGACGCGACCGACCTGCCGCTCTCGGCAGCCCCCGATGGTCTGCCCACCCAGGAGCAGCTGCTCCAGCCCTCCGCCGGGATCGCCTGCCCCGAAGGCACCGTCGATCTCGGCCCCGGCACCGGCGGCGCCAAGGGCAAGAAGATCCCGATCCGCCTGTGCTCCATCCCCGGCACCGTTTGCACCGGAACCGACTGCGGTGTCGGCACCCTCGGAGGCAAGGCGCGTGGCGAGGTCGTGATCAACAGCCTCGTCGCCCCGCACTTCATCGCCTGGCTCAACGACGTCCGCGTAGCAGGCCACAACCCGACCTTCGTCTCCAGCTTCCGCTCGTGGGAGTCCCAGGAACGAATCTCCCGCGGCGGCACCAACCCCAACGCCGCCGATCCCGGCAAGAGCAACCACCAGATGGGAGCGGCACTCGACATCGCGGGCCTGCCCGGCTCGTACAGCCGACATAACTGTGCAGGCAACACCGAGGACGGCTCTTGCAAGGCCAACAGCGCTGCCTGGCAGACCTACTGGCAAGCAGGCATCGCCCACGGCGCGCTGGTCCACGACGAGGAGTTTTGGCACCTCGAGTGGGTCATCACCCGCGCCGAACAGCGCAACATCCCCTGGGCGCAGGACCCCGCGCCCACCGCAGCCCTCGCACCCGACCGCAGCGACTTCGGTCTGGCCGCCTGAGAGGAAAACCCGCCGTGACCCCCAGAGCAAAGCTCACCATCACCGCCATCCTCGCCATCGCACTGCTCGTCCTCGCCGCCGCCGCACTCGCGCTCAACCGCGCCGTCAACCCCCCCAAGCCTCGGCAGCGCCACCACCAGCGCGGCACCCAGCCCCACCACTCCCAGCGACGGCGGCGGACTCACCCCGGCCCCCACCGCCGCGGAAACCACCAACGACGACAGCCTCATCGATCTCGCAGACGCCCCCGACGGCATCCAAAAGGCCACCGCCGACTTCCTGATTGCCTACACCAGCGATGCCGAGCACGAGGCGTGGCTGGACGCACTGACCCCCCTGACCACCCCCGAGATGCTCGCCTCCCTGGCCACCAGCGACCGCGAGATCGCGGCCAGTCTGGCCGGTGCACAGCTCGACCAGCCGCAGGGAGCGACCGTGCCCGTGGCCGTGGGCGGAGAGACCATCGCCCACATCACGCTGGTCCAGATCCCCAACGACGACCACGGCGAGATCACCGAGGACAGCCCCTGGACCGTCGAAGCGATCGACCTGCTCGCCCCACCCGAGAACACCGCACTGCCACTGGCCGTGAACAGCAGCCGTCAGATCGCCGCCGCCCTCCAGCCCTCCCTGGCCGCCGTCATCACACAACCGGCCGGCCTCACCGACGAAGACCGCACCGAGATGATCAGCGCCGGATTCACCGATCCCGACCTCGCCTACGACATCCCCCGCGGCGCCGGCCCCGAGGAACGCATCGTCATGGGCAACGTCCACGACGTCCAGCTCACCGCCACCAGCAACGGCGACCTGGCCGCCACCGTCGTCGTCCCCTGGGTCATCGACAACGGCGAGAACGTCGCGCAATGGACCACCCTCACCGTCACCCTCACCCGCGCTGACGACGGCACCTGGACCGCCGCCGACGCCACAACCGCCTGACCACACAACCCGCCGACCACGACACCACACACCCGCGCCAGCGAGGAGCAGCCACATGACCCGCAACATCGAATACGGACCCCCGCTCACCACCGGCCACCCCCAGCCCTTCAAGGGCTGGAACCGGCCCTGGGGACGCATCCAGACCGAGACCGTCCGCACCCGCAGCAGCAACCGACTCGGCAAGGTGACCCTGTCTACTAGCCGCACGACCATGTCCGTCGCGATCCTGATCAACCACCCTGAGCACCTCGACGTGCTTGGCACCAAGCTCTTCAAACTCGCCCGCAACTGGCGAAACAACCGCCTGCTCGACCCCGCGCTGCTTGCGTTCAGCCTCACCCTGCTCATCGGCGCATTTCTGCTCGGAACACTCTTCTACCAGTTCGTCTCTGCACCGCTCGCGCTCGGCCTGCTGCTGCTCGCGATCATGGCAGCCATCCCCGCTTACCTGTGGGAGCGGCGCCGCTGCCAGGCGGCCGCCGACGAACTCCGGGCCCGCGGCTGCGACTGGTACGAGATCCGCCTGGGCAACGACGCCCTCGCCGTGCTCATCGACGACCTCGACGCCGTGGCCTACCACTGGGACCGCGGACGCGTCCCTGACGCCACCTGGCGCACCTGCCACCACCTCGTCTGCGCCGTCGCTGACGAAGCCCGGCACGGCGCTCGCATCGACGCCGACAACCCCGAACTGCGCAAGGCCATCGACCGCATCACCAAGGCACGACAGTCCATCTTCCCCGGCACCCGGCACGACCTCACAGGAGACCAGGCATGAGCACCCCCACCCCGCCCACCATCACCGCCACCGCTGACATCACCGACAGCGGGACCGGCACCATCACCATCGACGGCGTCACCGACACGATCGCCGCAGCCGGTGCCCCCGCCGCACAGGCCGTGGCCATGCGCCGCATCACCCGCCATGCCAACCGCACCGGAGCCTCCATCGACCTCACCCTGACCACCCCGCGCGCCACCAGCCACCTCACCATCACCCCCGACGGCACCGTCACCGAGAACCACCCCGAACCGCAGCCGCAGCCGCGGCCAGTGGGCTTACCCTTCTGTTGTTGACACCTGAGATGGCGGGTCGTGGTGACCTGCGGGAGGTTGTCGTCATGAGGAAGCGGAAGAGCTATACGCCGGAGTATCGTCGGGAGGCGGCGGCTTTGGTGTT
>NZ_JALLAL010000097.1:0-3942 GCF_023062615.1 Brachybacterium sp. Marseille-Q7125
CTCGGCCTGCTTTCTACGACGCTCAGCGCGCTCCTCGGCGCTCATCTTCGGCATGGCGTCAATCGTCACAGTGTGTCTCCTTCAGGGGGTGGTGCCACACCCCTTACACACACCATTTGACAGGCCCCGCCCAGCAGGCGGCGATGAGCGTGGTGGAACCCGCCCGGGAACACGGCTGGCAGGTGGTGCTGGTCCGGGAGCGCAGCTGCCCCTTCATTCCCGGCGAGAGGGATCTCGTCAGCCCGGAATGCGCCGAGCACAACCAGGCCGCTCTCGCATATCTGCAGCAGATCTCCCCCGCGGCGGTGATGCTCGAGACCACCCGCTCATCCGCCGGCCAGCCCGAGGTGGCGAGCCCTGTCCTGGAGGAGACCGTCGGCGATCTCCTGGCCGACGGGATCGCGGTGATCGCCCTGCGCACCACTCCCCGTTTTGCAGAGAATCCCAACGCGTGCCTCAGCAAGGGCGGGGACATCGCCTCCTGCACACTGACGCTGGACCAAACCCTCCTGGCGCCAGAGCGCCCTGATGTAGCCGCACTCGCGCAGCTCGCGGAGGCAGGCCCGCTGCATCCGCTGGATCTCACACCGGTGATCTGTCCGGGAGGCGTCTGCCCGCCGGTCATTGGGAACGTCCGGGTGCACCTGGATTCGTTCCACATCACCGCCACCTACAGCGCGACCATGGGTGGTGAGGTCGAGCGGCAGCTCGCGGAATCGGGCTTCGCCTGGTGACGGACCGGTCTCAGCCCTCCGCCCCGGCCCCGCCGAGCTCCCGCACCCGCACCACGGCCTGCCGTGCCCGCTCCACCGCGTCGCTCTCGGCGGGGTGCTCGCGCCGCGCGTCCTTCATGAGCTCCTCGACCTGGTAGCAGGCGTCCTCGAGGTGCCCGGCCTCGGCAGTGGCCTCGGCGAGCTCGGCGCGCAGAGTGATGGCCTCGACGGTGGTCGCCTCGCCGTGCTCGAGCAGCTCGAGCAGGGAACGGGTGATCTCGTGGACGCGCTGCTGGGGTGTGCTCATGGTTCCTCCACGGTGGGGCGGGTGCCCGATGATGCTACGTCGGCGCCCCTCCTGCTCCGGCACAATGGAGCCCATGACCTCATCGCGTGGCCTGCCCATCCTGGTCCCCGATCCCGTCGGCACCGCCGGGACGCTGCTGGCCGCGCTGCGCGAGGCGGAGCTCACGGTGGACCACTCCCCCTTCGTGGAGCTGCGCGCGCAGCGGGATGGGGATGTGCGCCGCGCCCGGCAGCGCCTGGCTGCCGGGGAGGTCGCACTGCTGCTGCTCACCACGCCGCTCGATGCCGAAGTGCTGCTCGCCGATCCCACGGCGCCACTGCCGGAGGGCACGGCGATCGCCGCTGCCGGAGAGGATGCCGCCACCGCAGTGACTGAGCTCGGCCTCGCGGTGAGCCACCATCTCCCCGAGCCGTTGGAGGCGCTGCTCGCTGCTCTCCCTGCCCCCGCGGAACCGGGCGCCGCTGCGCTCGTCGCGGGATCGGCGGCTCTGGATCCGGCGCTCGCCCGGGCCCTGACGGCAGCAGGCTGGAGCGTGGAGGTGGTCGCGACGCATCGGCCCCGCAGTGTGCACCTGGATGCGCAGGTGGTGAGGGATCTGCGGTTACACGGCTACGGCGCCGTGGTGCTCACCGAGCCGCTGCTCGCGGACCTCGTCGGCAGCCTCGGCGTGCACCGGGACATCCGCGTGATCTCCCGTGATCCCGCCACGACCCGCGCCGCTGAGGCCCGCGGCCTCGTCGTGCACGCAGAAGCGACGACCCCGGATGCTGCCGGGCTCACCGCCGCGGTGCGCACGGCACTGGATGACCAGAACGCCCCGGGCTGAGCTGTATGGACATCAACCCGTATGAAGCCCGGTTGCGGATGCTGCAGCTGCAGGATGGCGTGCAGATGCAGCGGGAAGCGGTGCCGGATGAGGAGACCGCCGGCTGCCCCGGCTGCCCCTATTTCTGGTCCTGCCCGGTGCCGCATCGCGGCGAGGAGATCCGCTCCGCACCCGAGGTGGACGCATCCCAGCTGGAGGAGACGACGGCGCGGCGCCGCGCCTTCCGGCCGCATGATGAGTCCGATATCGGCTGGACGGACCGCTGGGTCGATGAGGATGGGCTGCACCTGGACCCCGAGGAGATCGAGGAGATCGAGGACGTCACCGCGCAGGATTCCGCCCCGGTGACGGGCCGACGGCGGCGCGAGCGCCGCAGGTTGTTCCGTCGGCGCTGATCAGCGCTGGGACGTTTCCGCTTCGGTCATGGCGAGCACGGGCGGGACGGTGCGGTCGGCCCGCATCCACTGCTGCTCGCTCCCGGTGTGCTCTGCGCCGGTGCGCGCAGTCCCGGGCGGCGCCGCAGCGGTGATGTCGATCCCGAACACGGTGTGGAAGGCCTGGGCGTACTGCTCGGCCCCACCTTCGGCGGCGATGCGGCGGGCATGCTGCGCCGGTTCATGCAGCACGCGCGCGAGGATGCGACGCACCGACCGTTCCACCTGCGCGGCCGTCTCCGCGGCGGCATCGCGGTGCAGGCGCTCGATCTCCGCTTGCGCGGCCTCGGCCACCTTCTGACGGAGGGCGGCGGTGGCCGGATCCAGACGGCGGGCCTCGCAGCGAGCGGTGAATGCCGCCACGTGCTCGGCGACGATCTGCTGAGCCTGGGCGTAGGCGGCCTGGTCAGTGGGCGGCAGCTCGCGTCGCAGGTCCGCGAGCCCCAGCACGCTCACGCCCGCGAGATCCGCCACACCGGGGTGGACGTCCGAATGCAGCGCCAGATCCAGCACCACGGTGCGGCCGACCCCTTCGAGATGCTCCGGGTGCAGGACGGTGCCGTGGCCGGAGCAGGCAATCACCAGGTCCGCGGCGCGCGCAGCCGCCCCCAGCTGGGTGGCGGGGATCGGGGTGACGCCGTGGCTGGCGGCAAAGACGTCCTCCCGTCCGGACAGAGAGATGACGCCGATCTGCGCGGGGGTGACGCCGCGGCGCTGCAGTTCCGCAACGCCGAGCCGGGCGTAGGCACCGGTGCCGATCACGATCACGCGGGCGTCGGCGAGGCCGCCCAGCTGTGCGGCGGCGAGGTCCAGGGCGATTGCGGCCCCGGAGCGGCCCGCGGCGCCGACGGGCGCCTGCGTGGTCACGGCCTTTCCGCAGCGAAAGGCGTGCTGGAACAGGTCATGCAGGAGGGTGGAGGTGCGGCCCTGGGCGCGGGCGGTTTCATAGGCGTGGCGCACCTGCCCGGCGATCTCGGCCTCCCCGATCACCAGCGAGCGCAGCCCGGAGGTCACGGCGTACAGATGCTCCGCGACGGGGGTGTCCACGGCGGCGTCGAAGCAGGCGGCGACCTGCTCGCGCGGCAAGGAGCTGGTGGTGGCGACCGCATCGAGCATCAGGGCGATGCTGTCGTGGAAGCGGTCGGTGTCCAGGTAGATCTCCAGGCGGTTGCAGGTGGAGACCACCACCTGTCCGCGCAGCAGCGCGCCCGGGCCCTCAAGCTCCTCCTCCCGCGCGGCGGCGAGCTCGGTGAGCAGCGCGGGCAGGGAGGCCGCATCCCGGGTCAGCGCATCGAGCACCTCGAGGTCGAGGTGCTCGTGGGTGGCGCGGAGAGCGGCGAGCATGAGCGCCAGTGTAGGCACGAGACGAGGTGACGTGTCATCCCTGTGGTGTCTGATCCTTCGGGCGTGCACAATGGGGATGTCATGACACAGAACAGCACGTCAGAGCCCCTTTTTGGCGACACTCCGTCAGAAAAGACGCGGCACCTGTCAGATACCGAAATCGCCGCAGGCAGCGCCGCAGGCGGCGCCCCATCGGCCACCCCCATCGACTCCCGAGAAAGGAGTGGAACCCTCCCCGCCGACCACCCCGCCCCCCGCCCCCCCACCGCCCGCGGGGCCCCCGCCTCCGCGCCCCCGGCCCCGCCGCCCGGCGCGCGC
>NZ_JALLAL010000098.1:0-3915 GCF_023062615.1 Brachybacterium sp. Marseille-Q7125
AGGCCACGTCGAGGTCTTCCTCATGCAGGTTGGGTCAGAGCTTCCAGCATGAAGGAGACCTCGACCTCTACCCCCACACCGACGCGCCCACCCCGCGACCACCTACACCCTCATCTGCGAAGAGCCGGTTTATCCACGATCGCGGCGGAGCGGATGGTGCGGCGCGGTCGGGGAGCTTCGTTGGCGATGCTGCAGATGAAGGTGAAGATGCGATTCCTACTCGGGACCCGGCGGGCTATCCCGGGTCAGGATCCTGAGGCAGTACACCGGGAGATCTGACCCGTTGCGCGGAACGCCTGGCCCCGATTTCCTCACGGCGTCGCGCGGGTGAAGCGCTCGGCCTTGCGGCTGGGGCCGATCACCAGGATGACGTCGCCCTCGCGCAGCACCGTGTCCGCAGTTGCGGTCTCCCATCCCGCGCCGCGGTGCTTCACCGCCGAGACCGTCACGCCATGGCGCTGCCGGATGGCGCTGTCTCCCAGGCGCACCCCGTCATATGCAGGGTTCACCTGGGTCTTCACCATGGCGAAGTCGGTGTCGATCTCGATGAAGTCCTCCATGCTGCCCAGGACGATGTGTGCCACCCGTCGGCCCATGTCCTTCTCCGGGTACACCACATGCGGAACCCCCAGCTGCTGCAGGATCAGGCCGTGCGCATCGCTGACCGCCTTCGCCCAGATGTGCGGGACGCCGAAGCGCAGCAGCAGTGAGGTGATCAGAATGCTGGACTCCAGGTGGCTGCCGATCGCGATGACCACCCGCTCGAACTCCGTCACGCCGAGCTGCCGCAGCACCTCCTCATTTGTCGCGTCGGCGGCGACCACGTGGGTGAGCTGCCCGTTGAGGGACTGGACAACGTCCTCGCTGACATCGATACCCAACACTTCCGCGCCGTCGGCCATCAGCTCCCGGGCCAGGGACTGACCGAAGCGGCCCAGGCCGATCACGGCCACAGCCTGCCGGGATGCCAGGCGGGTGGGATCGAAGGCGCTGAGAAACCTGTGCTTAGCCAATGATCGGCCTTTCCTTGGGGAGCTCATACAGGACAGTGCGGGGACGCAGCGCGAGCGCGGTCGCCGCTGTGATCGGCCCGAGACGCCCGATGAACATCAGGGCGATGATGATCAGCTGCGCCGCCCCGGGCAGGTCCGCCGTGATCCCGGTGGACAGCCCCACGGTGCCGAAGGCTGAGGTGACCTCGAACAGGATCTGATCCAGGGCGAGATCCGTGAGCAGCATCAGCACGGTAGTGGCGGCCAGCACCAGGCCCGCGGCGAGCATCACCACCGTGATCGCCTGCCGATGCACGGCGCGCGAGAGTCGCTTCCCGGCCACGGTGACCGCCCCCGCCCCGCGCAGCTCCCCGAGAGCCAGCAGGAACAGCACTGCGATCGTCGTGACCTTGATGCCGCCCGCCGTACCCGCCGGCCCGCCGCCGATGAACATCAGCGCATCCATCCCCAGCCACGTGGCAGGATCCATCGCCCCGACGTCCACAGAGTTGAAGCCCGATGTGCGGGTCTGCACCGACATCGTCAGGCCGTTCAGCAGGCGCTGGGCCGGGGGTAGAGCGCCGAGTGTGGCCGGGTTCGTCCATTCGATCGCCGTGATGTACACCGTGCCGAGCGCCAGCAGCAGAGGTGTCATCAGCAGCACCAACCGGGTGTTCATGCTCCAGCGGCGCGGGGTGGCCGGATACCGCCATAGCTGCATGATCACCGGGAACCCCAGGCCGCCCAGCACCGTCGCACTGGACAGGGTCAGCAGGATGATGCCGTCGTCGGCGAAGGATATGAGGCTGTCACTGAACAGGGCGAAGCCGGCGTTGTTGAACGAGGACACCGAGTGGAAGACACCCAGCCAGAGGGCGCGAGGCCAGGACTCGCCGTATCCCAAGGCGAAGCGCAGCGTGAGGATCACGGCGGCGACCGCTTCGATGAGCAGGGAGATCCGCACGACCCCGCGGACCAGGTGCCGCACGTCGTCCAGTCCCAGGCTCTTGACCTCCGCGGCGGCGGTCAGCGTGGAGCGCAAGGACAGTTTTCGCACCACCATCAGCCCCACCACGGACGCGAAGGTCATCACGCCGAAGCCGCCCACTTGGATCAGCGCCATGATGACCACGTGGCCCAGCGGCGTCCAGAACGTCGCCGTATCCACGGTGACCAGGCCCGTCACGCACAGTGCGGAGACGGCGGTGAACAGCGCCTGCAGGGGCGTGGCACCGCCCTGGCCGGTGGAGGCGGCCGGATGCATCAGCGAGAGGGTGCCCAGGACCGCGGCCACGGCGAAGCCCAGGAACACGGTCCGGGCCGGTCGGGGTCGATGGTCCACTGGGCGGTGGCGCGCAGCGACGGGGTCGAGCACGCCGGGGATCCTACGCCTCCGGGCGCGGGATGCCACCCGGGGGCGGGGCCCGGTACTGTGACGTCAGCTACGCGCGGTCACGCTCGCGATGGTCTCGCCGGGCGCGTGATGCCGTCCGGAAGCTGCTGTCCTCGTCATCCTCGGAGGCCGCGCGGCCCTCGAAGTCACGGTCGAGTGGCTCGTCAGGCGCATGATCCTCGCCGACGGGCCCCGTGGTGGCCGTGGCGAGCAGGTGCGGGCTGAGGTCCGCGGTGAGCGCGCGGCGGCGGCCGTCCGCGTCGAGCAGCGCCATGCGGTCGAGGGTCCGCACGCTGAGGTCCAGGAGCTCTTCGTCGGCCTCGTACAGCTCCCAGGCGATCGAGGGCATTTCGATCCCCTGCACCATCGGCTCCGTGAAACCGGCCGCCTCGAGCTCCTCGCGCAGCTCACGGGCCGTGTGGAAGTGTCCGCCGGGGAATCCCTCGCCGGGGTTCGTCCACTCACCCGTGCGCAGAATCCGCAGGTCGACGTCAGAGACGTTCGCACCGCCGGAGTCGAGCATGCTGTCCATGAAGGAGCTGAGGCGGGAGATCCCAGCAGCCAGGAGCAGCCCGCCCGGGCGCAGGACCCGCCGCGCCTCCATGAGGGCACGCAGCCGGTCGGAGCGTCGGGGCAGGTGGTAGAGCGGCCCGAACAGCAAGACGGTGTCATAGGACCCGTCGGCCTCCTGAAGATCCCGCGCGTCCCCCACCCGGGCGGTGAAGATGCCGGTACGGGCGGCGATCTCGACCTGCTCGGGGACGGGGTCCAGGAGCGTCACAGTATGGCCGCGCTCAGCGAGCCATGCGGCATGCACCCCGGTGCCGCCGCCCACGTCCAGCACGTGGGAGCCCGCCGGGAGCTGCGAGAGGACATCGCGGAGCCGACGCGCTTCGATCGCGCCGCCAGTGCTGCGGGTGGTCAGCCGCTCTGCCTCGGTTCCGCCCGCGTAGTACCGCTGAATCTTCGCGTCCAGCGAGGCGGAGCCTTTGGGCTCCTCCCGCCGGGCTTGCCACTCACGGCGCAGGATCGCATAGGCAACCGAGCCGACCGGCTCGCGGCCCTCCACGGGCCAGGATTCGCGGTACAGCGCCTCCTGGGTCCAGCCGCAGCGCTCGAACACCGCCCGCATCGCCCGGTTGTCCTCCCGGGTCTGTCCCTCGAAGCGGGTGACCTCTGGGAAGTGCGTGAACACGTGGTCCGCGGCGGCACGCAGCGCGAGAGGGCCCAGGCCCTTTCCGCGCAGGTTCTCGGGGAGGCGCAGGTCCAGCAGCGGGGTGGGGTCCTCGAGATCTTCCAGGAGCAGCAGGCCGATGCGGCCACGCTCAGCGTGCTCGAGCCAGAACGAATGGGTGGATCGCCCCGGGGATGATGGAGGCAGTGAAGCCACGGAAAGGACTTCTCTGTCATGCCTGCACCACGCAAGTACCCCGACGAGCTGCGTGAGCGAGCGGTTCGTATGGTTCTCGATGCGCTCGAAGACGACCCCGGCTCCCAGCGCGGAGTCTTCCGCCGGGTCGGCGAGCAACT
>NZ_JALLAL010000099.1:0-3416 GCF_023062615.1 Brachybacterium sp. Marseille-Q7125
TCTACAGCTACCACGACCTCTGGCACGTCGAGCAGTCGTTCCGGATGAGCAAAACAGACCTGCAGGCCCGCCCCATGTTCCACCACCAGCGCGACGCCATCGAAGCACACCTGACCATCGTGTTTGCCGCCCTCGCGGTCGCGCGATACGTGCAAGACCAGACCGGGCTGAGCCTGAAAAAGATCATCCAGACCCTCCGGCCCCTCCGAACAGCCCGCATCGCGATCAACGGCACCTCCCAGGACTTCCCGCCCGAAATCACCACCGACGCCCGTCACATCATCACCGCCATCGCCCCCGAGATAGGGCACTAACGATGTCCTAAGTCAGGCCCGTATATGCCGCTGAGACCCGCACTACGCCGAGGTAAGTGGTGAGGGGCAGGGACCGTTCAGCGAGAGCGAGGCGCGCGGATAGGCGGAGGTGGGTACCGGTTCAGGACAGCGAACCACCGGGCTCAGGGCGGAGCGCCGGCCGGGGAGAGTGACTCCTGTGACCCAGACAGCGCCCTGGCTCAGGACGGCCATCCTCCCGGCTCAGGACAGCGCCGGGATCTCTCCGGTGAGCGTCGGCCGCACGTGCATGCTGCTGCGCCGGGCGTCGCGCCGGTGCACCGCGAAGGATGCCCCCGTGATCACCATGCCCGCGAGCGCCAGTCCCACACCCACCCAGGACGGGGCCAGCAGCCCCCAGCCGGCGGCGAGGACCGCTGCCCCGAGCGCGGCACCCAGGGCGTTGCCGATGTTCAGCGCTGCATGCTGCAGGGCCGCCGCGAGCGACGGCGCATCGGGGGAGGCGTCCATGAGGAAGATCTGCAGCGCCGGGCCCATGAGCTGCGAGGTCACCGCGATGATGAACAGCAGCAGCATTCCGTCGGCCGCCCACTGCGCGACCACGGCGAACACCGCGAGCGCCACCGCCATTCCGGCGAGTCCCAGGAAAAGGGTGGCGTAGATCGACCGGTCCGCGAGCCGTCCGGCCAGCAGCGTCCCGAGCGTCATCCCGATCCCGAAGATCAGCAGCGCAATCGGTACCGCGCGGATCGGCAGGCCCATGACCCCGGGCACGATCTCCCCGATGTAGCTGTACACCGCGAACATGCCACCGAAGCCGATCGCGCCGATCCCCAGGCCGAACCACACCTGGCCGCGCCGCAGTGCCCCCAGCTCCGTGAGCATCGAGGCCTGGCCACCGCCGCCAGGCGGCTCCGGCACCAGGCGCCAGATCGCGAGCGTGCCCGCGAGAGCGACGAGCACCACCAGCACATAGGCGCTGCGCCAGCCCACAAGCTGGCCGAGCGCCGTCGATGCCGGCACACCCACCATTGTCGCGACGGTCAGCCCCAGCATCACCAGGGACACCGATCGCGCGCGTCGGCCCGGCGGGGATAGTCGCGCCGCCACCAGTGCCGCGACCCCGAAGTAGGCGCCATGTGGGAATCCCGCCGCGAAACGGCCCACGGCCAGCACAGCGAACGTCGGCGCTATCGCGGAGATCAGGTTGCCCAGCGCCAGCATCCCCGCCAGCAGCACCAGCAGGCGCGAGCGCGGCATCCGCACCGACACCACCGTCATCACCGGCGCACCGACCACCACCCCCAGCGCATACAGGGAGATCAGCATCCCGGCCCGCGGGACTGAGGCTCCGAGCGAGCCGGCGATCTGTGGCAGCAGCCCCATCGAGGCGAACTCCGTGGTGCCTATCGCGAAGGCCCCCAGGCTCATCGCGAGGATCACCAGGCGCAGACGCGCGGGGGACAGCGGGGCGGCGTCGGGGGAAGCGGTCACGGCAACTCTCCGGGGACGGGCGAACAGGGCCCGCTGCCGACGCTGGAAGCGGTGATGACCTGGTCAAGTGTAGAAGCGGGAGGTCGTCGCGGGGAGGGGTGAGTGACGGGGCCGACGTCGGCTCGCCGGGGGCGTTCAGAGCGCGGGTGTGACGCCCTGCCCCCGGACGGCCCGGGGCGCCCGTCCGCATCCCGTATAGGGTGCTGCTCAGTCCGCGCACCGCAGCCCGGCTCGAGCACAGGAGGGACCCGCATGGAGCAGATCAGCGTCGCCGGCCACGAGAGCCCCGTGCCCGCCTCGGAACGCGCCGCCGCGCTGCTGCGGGAGCGTCTCGAGGCCGCCCGGGCCGACCGCGGCGCCGAGGCTGCGGAGCGGCTCGAGCAGCTGGTGGGGGAGCGGATCGCGAGCCTGCTCGACGGCGGGGCGCCCAGCATCGACTACGGGCAGATGCTCGCGATCGTGAACTACGTGGAACTGCCGCGCGAGGACGAGCCCGAGCCGACGGGCCTCGGGAAGGTCCTGCACGACCTCAAGGAGAAGGCCTCGCAGCGTGGCTACGGGCATATCGGCTGAGCTTCCGGGCGCGGTCCCGGCGCGCCGCAGCGCCCGTCGGGCGACCATATGGTCATGAGCACCCCGCCCGGCCTGCCGGACTTCCAGCACCCCGCCACGACGCCACCCGCCCGCCCCGCTGAGGCGGCGCCCAACCCCCGTCGGCCCGTGTGGCCGTGGCTGGTAGGTGGGGGCGGCTGCCTGCTCGCCGTGATCCTCGCCATCGTGCTCGTGATCGTGCTGCTCGTGCGGCCTGCACCGGCCTCGGATGGCGAGGGGCAGGGCAGCCCCGCCGCGCAGGAGGAGCCGGCCGCGCAGCCCTCCGGGGAGTACGTCCCCGACGGGGAGGAGGAGGGGCCGACGGGGCAGGGCGCGCCCGAGGATCTGCCCACTGTCTCCTGTCATCTGCCCGATCCCGGCCGCGCCTCGGATGCTCCGGCGGGGTACCTCGTGGGCGGGGGTCTGCGGACTGCGGTCGTGGATGGCTGGGCGTGGCGGTCGGCGTGGCGCGGGGCAGTCGCATACACGACGGATGTGGCGATGGTCAGCCAGGATGCGGGCCCCGGCTGGTACTCGTATGCGGCGCTCGGGCGCGGCGATTTCTCCGAGGCCGAGGGCGGCTACCCGGGGGCGGAGGATGCCGCGACCTGGATCCTGCAGTGCGCGTACAGCCGCGGGGACCTCGAGCCGCTCTACGGCGCGGAGCCCGTCACCGAGAACTGGGTGAGCGAGCCGGTGACCGTGGACGGGATGAGCGGGCATCGCGCCACCGTGGACGTGCACGTCGCGGAGGGTTCCGGGGTGACGTTCACGCCGGCCTGGCGGATCTCCGTCACGGTGCTCGAGACGCCCGACGGGCCCACGGTGCTGCTCGCCAACGCGGCGACCGGCCTGCCGGAGCAGCTGGAGGCGCAGGAGCAGTTCATCGCCGGGCTCGAAGCGGACGCGTGAGCCTCGATCTTTCATCGGGCTGGTGAGCGGTCGCGGTCGGCGTCTTTGCCGGTGTTCAGCTGCTGATTGTGGCATTCGGGTATGACAGATCGTCGCAGTGTCCGTTGCGGGCGGTCGGGTTCCACT
>NZ_JALLAL010000009.1:0-71658 GCF_023062615.1 Brachybacterium sp. Marseille-Q7125
CCGGAGGGGGCGCCCCCGCGCCCCTGGCGCAGGCGCTCGGGCACGAGCACCACGGCACCCAGCGGCGGCACCGTCAGGCGCACGGAGTGCTCGCGCCCATGCTGCGGCAGCGGCTCGGCGTGCACGGCCCCGAGGTTCCCCCCCCCGCTGCCGCCGTACACGGGGGCGTCGGAGTTCAGCACCTCGAGCCAGCTCCCGCCTTCGGGCAGCGGCACGCGGTAGTCATGCCAGGCGCTGGGGGAGAAGTCCCCCCCCACCGCCACGGGATCGCCCGCGGCATCGCGCCGCAGGAACGCCAGCACGTTGTGTCCGGCATCGTCCCCGATCAGCCATTCGAAACCGGCCGGGTCCTGATCGCGCTGGTACAGCGCCGGGAACTCGGCCTGCAGCGCGTTGAGGTCCCGCACCAGCTGCTGCGCCCCGCGGTGCAGCGGGTACTCCAGCAGCCACCACGGCAGGCCCGCCTGCTCGGACCATTCCGTGCCCTGCGCGAACTCAATGCCCATGAAGATGAGCTGCTTGCCCGGATGGGTCCACTGGAAGGCGAGGTAGGAGCGCAGCGTCGCCGCCTGCTGCCAGTCATCACCGGGCGCCTTGCGCAGCAGGGAGCCCTTGCCGTGCACCACCTCATCATGCGAAAGCGGCAGCACGAAGTTCTCCGAGTACTGGTACACCATCGAGAACGTCAGCTCGCCGTGGTGGTACTGGCGGTGCACCGGATCCTCGGAGAGGTACTCGAGGGTGTCGTGCATCCAGCCCATGTTCCACTTGAAGCCGAAGCCCAGGCCCCCCACATCGGTGGGGCGCGTGACACCGGGGAACGACGTGGACTCCTCGGCGATCATCACGATGCCCGGCACCCGCTTGTACGCGGTCGCCGTCGCCTCCTGCAGGAACGCGATGTTCTCGAGGTCCTCGCGGCCGCCATGGCGGTTGGGCACCCACTGGCCCTCCTCGCGCGAGTAGTCCAGGTACAGCATCGAGGCCACCGCATCCACGCGCAGCCCGTCCACATGGAACTCCTCGAGCCAGTAGCAAGCGTTGGCCACCAGGAAGTTGCGCACCTCATTGCGGCCGGTGTCGAAGATGTATGTGCCCCAGTCAGGGTGCTCACCGCGCCGCGGATCCGCATGCTCGTACAACGGGGTGCCGTCGAAGCGGCCCAGCGCCCACTCGTCCTTCGGGAAGTGGGCGGGAACCCAGTCCATGATCACGCCGATGCCGGCCTCATGCAGCGTGTTGATGAGGTGCCGCAGCTCATCGGGGGAGCCCAGACGGGAGGTGGGGGCGTAGTAGCCGGTGACCTGGTATCCCCAGGAGCCGCCGAAGGGATGCTCCGCCAGCGGCATGAACTCCACATGCGTGAAGCCCATCTCGCGCACATAGTCGGTCAGCTCCGTGGCGAGCTCGAGGTAGGACAGCCCCGGCCGCCAGCTGGGCAGATGCACCTCGTAGATCGACATGCGGGAGGAGACCGCCTCGCTCGCGGCGCGCTCGGCGAGCCAGTGGTCATCGGTCCACTCGAAGTCACTGGCGGTGACCACGGAGCCGGTGGCCGGCGGCACCTCGGCCAGACGCGCCATCGGATCGGCCTTCTCCCGCCAGGTCCCATCGGCCGCGAGAATCCGGAACTTGTAGACGGCACCGGCGCCGACCCCGGGGATGAACAGCTCCCACACCCCGGAGGACCCGAGCGAGCGCATGGCGTGCCCGCGGCCGTCCCAGCCGTTGAAGGAGCCGATCACCTGGACGGCGCGCGCATTGGGCGCCCACACCGTGAAGGAGGTGCCGGTGACCGCCTGCGGGCCCTCACCCAGGGTGCGCACATGCGCCCCGAGCGCCGTCCACAGCTCCTCGTGACGGCCCTCGCGGATCAGGTGCAGATCGAGCTCGCCGATGGTGGGCCAGAAACGGTAGGGCTCCTCGAGATCCACCGACTCCTCACCCTCAGCCCAGGTCACGCGCAGCCGATAGGCGGGTACGCGCTCCAGCTCGAGGGTGGTCGCCCAGATGCCGTCGTGCTCATGCTCCATCGGCACCTCGGTGCCGTCCTCGAGCAGCACGGCGACGGCGCGGGCGAAGGGCTTGAGGGTGCGCACGGTCAGGCCGCCGTCATACTCGTGGGCCCCCAGCACTGCATGGGGATCATGGTGGCTACCGGTGGCGGTGCCGCCCAGCTCATGCAGCCCCAGCGGCATCACCTCGGGCCGCGAGGAGACCGGCCCCGGCGCATCCGGCGGCAGGACTGTGCGCGGCATGCGCGGAACGTCGTCGTCACGGGTAGGGGTCATGTCAGTCCTCCTCGGGATGGATGATCCGCAAAATGTGCGCGGGGCGATGCTCGGGATCCAGGATCACGAAGGGGTCCCGGCCCCAGGTCCAGCGCTCGCCGGTCAGCAGGTCCTCCACGTCGAACACCTCACCGGCACCGAAGGCCGCGGGATCCAGGTGGAGGGTGCTTGAGCTGCCGCGATCATGCGCGGTCAGCGACACCACCAGCACCGAGTCCGTCGCGGCGGTGGGGGAGTCCGCGGCGTCCAGGTGCTTGGAGTACACCAGCAGCTGCGGGTCATCCGCCCCATGGAAGCGGATCGTGGTGAGGGTCTGCAGAGCCGGATGCTCACGGCGGATCCGGTTCAGGTCCGTGAGCAGCCCCTGCAGGCTCTCGCCGCGCTCGAGCGCCCCGGCGAAGTCCCGCGGCTTGTACTCGTACTTCTCATTGTCGATCTGCTCCTGCGCCCCGGGCCGCGGCACATCCTCCACCAGCTCGTAGCCGGAGTAGATGCCCCAGGTGGGCACGAGGGTGGCGGCGAGGATCGCACGCAGCACGAAGGCGCGACGGCCCCCCGAGGTCATGAACGGGGTGAGGATGTCATGGGTGGTGGGCCAGAAGCTGGGGCGCATGTACGGCGCCGCCTCCACCAACTCCTCCATGTACGCGCGCAGCTCCTCGGGGCTGTGGCGCCACGTGAAGTACGTGTAGGACTGGTGATAGCCCACCTTGCCCAGCGTGTGCATCATCGTCGGGCGCGTGAACGCCTCGGCCAGGAAGATCACCTCGGGGTGCTTTCCGGCGAACTCCGCCAGCAGCTCCTCCCAGAACCGCACCGGCTTGGTATGCGGATTGTCCACCCTGAACAGCGTCACGCCGTGGGAGACCCACAGCTCGAGCATGTCGCGGATCGCCGCGTACAGCCCCTCGTAGTCGGTGTCGAAGCTCAGCGGGTAGATGTCCTGGTATTTCTTGGGCGGGTTCTCGGCGTAGGCGATGGTGCCATCGGCCCGCACCTCGAACCACTCGGGATGCTCACGCACCCACGGATGGTCCGGAGAGCACTGCAGGGCGATGTCCATCGCCACCTCGAGCCCCAGCTCCCGCGCGCGGGCCACGAAGGCGTCGAAGTCCTCCATCGTCCCGAGGTCCGGGTGGATCGCATCGTGCCCGCCATCCGGTGAGCCGATCGCATACGGGGACCCGGGGTCCCCGGGCCGCGTCTCGAGCGTGTTGTTGCGGCCCTTGCGGAAGGTGGTGCCGATGGGGTGGATCGGCGTGAGGTAGGCGACGTCGAAACCCATGTCGGCGATGCGGTCCAGCTCGCCCATCGCGCTGCGCAGCGTTCCGGAGGTCCAGCCGCGCTCCGGGTCAAAGCGGGCCCCCGCGGAGCGCGGGAAGAACTCGTACCACGAGCCGTACAGGGCGCGCGGCCGCTGTACCACCAGCTCATAGGTGGGGGATGCGGTCACGCCATCGCGCAGGGGGCGCTCCGCCAGCACCCCACGCAGATCCGCCCCGAGCGCCCGCGCGACGCGCACGTCGGCCGGGCGCGACCCATCGCGCAGATCCGCGATCGCGGCGGCGGCCCGCTCCCCATCGGTCACCGGGCGCTCACCGGAGCGGGACTGCTCGCAGATGCGCTCAAGCACCCGCACGCCCTCAGCGCACACCAGGTCCTCATCGAGCCCGGCGGGGATCTTCACGTCCGCGATATGGGCCCAGGTGTCATACGGCGCCGAATAGGCCTCGATGCGGAAGGACCAGCGGCCCTCCGTCTCGGGCCGGATCGTGCTCTCCCACAGGTCCAGACCCGGGTTCGTGCAGTGCAGGGCCTGCCGACGCTCGGCGCCGTCGGGGGTGGTGATTACCAGCTGCACGCCCATCGCATCGTGCCCCTCGCGGAAGGCGTTGGCGCGCACCGGGACCCGCTCCCCGGCGACGCAACGGGCGGGAAAGCGGCCAGCGTCCACGACGGGCTGGACATCCATGATGGGGATGCGCCCCACCCCGGCCCCGGATCGCGTGCGTTCGGTGGTCTCGGACATCGTCTCTCCTGCCTGAGCGCTCGTGGTCCGCGTGCGGCCGACGGCGGACGCGGTGACGTCTCTCACGATAGCCGCTGTGAGGCACCTTCTCAGTCCGCGGAGATCCCGATCACCACCACGCTGCCGGGCTGCACCGTCACGGTACGGTCCGCGATGGGTGCGCCGCTGAGCTCGGCAGGGGATTCCAGGGCCGTATCGAGCAGCACGCGGGCGGTGCCCTGCGGCCACGGCGCAGCGGGCAGGCGCACCTGCCAGGGGTCCGGTTCGGTGGAGTGGATGATCAGCAGATGATCGGAGCCTTCGCGCCCGTGCACGCCGGGTCGCAGCATCACCAGCAGGTGGCGCCGGGTGTCCATCCACTCGGCGTGATCCATCGGCTCGCCGTTCTGCGTGAACCAGGCGATCTGCCCGGCATCCAGGGCCAGAGGATCGGCGGGGCGCAGGAAGTGCGGGGCGCGCAGCTGTGGGTGCTCGGCCCGCAGCCGCAGCAGCTGCACGACGGTCTCCTGCACCGCTTCGGCGTGGGGGTTGGGTGTCCAGTCCACCCAGGAGATCTCGTTGTCCTGGCAGTAGGCGTTGTTGTTGCCGCGCTGGGTGCGCAGGCGCTCATCCCCTGCGGTGAGCATCGGGGTGCCCGAGGCCAGCAGCAGCGTGGCGAGGATCGAGCGGGCGGTGCGGCGGCGCATCCGCTCGATCTGCCCGGCAGCTTCCGCCGTGAGCTCCCCGTCGATGCTCAGCTCGCCCTCGTAGCCGTGGTTGAAGGAGCGGTTGTTCGTGGTGCCGTCGCGGTTGTCCTCGCCATTGGCTTCATTGCGCTTGGTCTCATACACGGTCAGGTCGCGCAGGGTGAAGCCGTCATGGGCGGTGACGTAGTTGATCGACGCCCAGGGGGAGCGCAGAGAGCGGCCCGCGGGCAGATGCGGCGGATCATGCTGGGTGAACAGATCGCTTGAGCCGGCCAGGCGTGTGGCGAGATCCCGAACCCCGCCGACGGCGTCATCGCCGCTGCGCTCCCGGTGCCCGCGATCGGCCAGCCAGAAGTCACGCACATCATCGCGGAAGGCGTCGTTCCACTCGGTGAACGGGACGGGGAAGGCGCCGGTCTGCCAGCCGCCGGTGCCCACATCCCAGGGTTCGGCGATCAGCTTGACCTGCCGCAGCACGGGGTCGGTGGCGATCGCGCGCAGCAGCGGATGATCGGGCCTGAACCCCCGGTCATCCCGGCCCAGCGTCGCGGCGAGATCGAAGCGGAAGCCGTCCACGTGGACCTCCTGCACCCAGTAGCGCAGGGAGGCGAGGATCAGGTCCATCACGTGCACGCTGCGCGGGTCGAAGGTCGCGCCGGTGCCGGTGACATCGAGGATCCGCCCGTGGTCGTTCCAGTAGTACTCCAGGGAGTCCAGGCCGCGGAAGGACAGCGCGGGACCGTCGGCCCCACCTTCGGCGGTGTGGTTGTACACCACATCCAGCACCACCTCGAAGCCAGCGGCGTGCAGGTCGCGCACCATCGTCTTGACCTCGTCGAGCACCGCTTGCGCCCCGCGGCGCTGTGCCGCCGTGGTGGCCAGTGACGGTTCGGGGGCGAAGAAGCCCATCGTGGAGTAGCCCCAGTAGTTGCTCAGCCCCAGGCGCGTCAGGTGCGGTTCATCCATCGCCGCGTGGATGGGTAGCAGCTCCAGGGTCGTCACCCCGAGAGAGCGCAGATAGGAGGTGACCGACGGGTGGGCGAGCCCGGCGTAGGTGCCGCGCAGCTCGGGCGGCAGATCCGGGAACAGCTGCGTGAAGCCCTTGACGTGCAGCTCGTACAGGACGGTGGAATCCCAGTCCACCATCGGCCGCAGATCGTCCTGCCAGTCAAAGCGGTCGCTGACCACCTCGGACCACACGGCCTCATGCCCGTTGTCATGATCCGACGGGGTCGGGTGCTGCTCGATCGGGCGCAGCATCGCATCCACCTCGAAGGGGAAAAAGGAGCTCAGCAGCGATGAGCAATGGGAGATGCCGCGGCCCCAGGGGTCCTGCAGCAGCTTGGCGGGGTTGCACCACAGCCCCGAGGCGGGATCCCAGGGGCCGGAGACTCGCAGTCCGTAGCGGGTACCGGGCGTCATGCCGGTCACCTCATCCCAGCGCAGACCGCCGTCGAAGTGCCGCAGACGCTGGGTGCGCTCGGCACCGCCTTCACGGATCACGAGGTCCACCGCCTCGGCACGGGGAGCGGCGACGGCGAAGGTGCCGCGGCCCTGGGCGTCCACGGACAGGCCCGGGCAGGTGGGGGCGAGAGGGGGTGTCGCACGGTCGAATCGGTCTGGCTGCACCGCGATATCCTCGCACCTTCTGACTGCTCAGTAGCGATAAACGCGCTCGCGGGTGCGCCCGATGGGGCTATCGTCACTCCTGCCGTAGGATCGGCACGGCGGTCATGTTCGGATGGCCGCCGACGCACCCGGCTCGTGCCGAGCCGCGGCCCGGGGACCACAGCAGTAGACAGCCAGACGGGGGAGTCGCAGCGCATGAGCATTCCAGCCAGCCCGCAGCAGGGCAGCAGCCGAGGCCCGCAGTCCCCGCCCAGCGGGCCCGCCCCGCAGGGCCCCGGAGGCGGCCGCGCGCCGCAGGGCGGATCCCCGCGCCGGGGGACGAGCTTCACCCCGGCCCAGCGGGCGATCTCCGAGCAGGACATGGAGCGCAGCACGCAGATCGTCCGCACCATCACCGGGGTGTTCCAGTCCCGCGTGGTGGGCCAGGAGAACCTGCGCCTGACGCTGCTGGCGGCGCTCGCCGCGGGCGGCCACGTGCTGCTGGAGTCCGTGCCGGGCCTGGCCAAGACCACGGCCGCGAGCGCCCTGGCCTCCGCGATCACGGGCTCCTTCGCGCGCATCCAGTGCACCCCGGACCTGATGCCCAATGACATCATCGGCACCCAGATCTTCAACTACGGCTCGGGCACCTTCACCACCCAGCTAGGTCCCGTGCACGCCAATGTGGTGCTGCTCGATGAGATCAACCGTTCGAGCGCGAAGACGCAGTCCGCGATGCTCGAGGCGATGCAGGAGAAGCAGACCTCGATCGGTGGCGAGGTGTACAAGCTGCCCGAGCCGTTCATGGTGCTGGCCACCCAGAACCCCATCGAGGAAGAGGGCACCTACGTGCTGCCCGAGGCTCAGATGGACCGCTTCCTCATGAAGGAGATCCTCACCTATCCGCGGCCCGCGGAGGAGCACGAGATCCTGGATCGCTCCACCGCCGGCAGCCTCACCGGTCCGCGCGAGCCCTCCGGCACGGTGACCCTCGAGGATGTGCGGTTCCTGCAGGCCATGGTGGATCAGGTGTACGTGGACCCGGTGGTCAAGCGCTACATCATCGACGTCGTCTTCACCACCCGCGGCTCCGGCCCCAACCCGGTGGCGAATCTGACGCAGTCCGTGCGCGTGGGGGCGAGCCCCCGCGGCTCTCTCGCGCTGATGCGGGTGGGGCAGGCGCACGCCCTGCTGCACGGTCGCGACTACGTCACCCCGGATGATGTGCGCGCGATGCGCCACGGGGTGCTGCGCCACCGTCTGGTGCTCACCTTCGATGCGCTGGCCAGCGGTATCAAGCCCGAGCAGATCATCGACGCGGTGTTCCACGCCGTGCCGATGCCCTGATCGACCGGGAAGCTCAAGCGCATGGCGACCTCGCTGATGACCCGGGTCAAGGCCCGGGTGGACCTCTACACCTCGAACCGGGCGCGCGGCCTGATCCAGGGCCGCGGCCGCTCGCTGTTCAAGGGCAGCGGCGAGGACTTCGATGACCTGAAGTACTACCAGCCCGGGGACAAGATCTCCGATATCGACTGGAAGGCGACGGCACGATCGGGCGAGCCGCTGATCCGGCAGTTCAACGAGGAGCGGGTGCGGCACCTGTCGATCGTGGCGGATACCTCCGCCGGAATGTCGGCGACCGCGGCCGATGGCACCTCGAAGCGGGAGGCGATGATCCTCGCCGCGGGGATGATCTGCTTCCTGGCCCAGAAGAACGGCGACCTGGTGGGTCTGGTGGCCGGCAGCGAGCAGCATCCGGTGCAGCTGCCGGCCCGCTCGAGCGACGGTCACCGGGAGCTGCTGCTGCGCAGCATCCAGCAGGGCACCACCACCGCCTCCGGCCCGGCCCGCAGCGACTGGCTTCTGGAGCGTGCCTTCCGCGTGACCGCCCGCCCCACGCTGATGACGATCATCACCGATGAGGCACATCCGACGGTGGATGACTTCTCAGCGCTGCGACGCCTGACCACGCGGCATGACGTCATGGTGGTCCGCATCGCCGATGGGGATCCGCTGCAGGCCACAGCGATGGACATGGATGTGGTGGATGTGGATGACCCGCGGGAGGTGGGCTCGCTGGCTCGCACCTCGAAGCGAGTGGCCCAGGATGTGGCGGCGTATCGTCGGGCCCGAGGGGAGGGGATCTCCGAGATGCTGGAGCGGCTGCATATCTCGCATGTGCTCGCGCGCGGGGAGACCACCGTGGTCGATGACATGATCGCCATGCTGCGTTCGAGGGAGTACCGACATGGTCCGCACTGAGGTGATGGCGGTGGGGGATCTGGCGGTGCGCACCGAGTTGGCTGCGGTCCGGGAGGTGCTGCCTGCGGCCCGGGAGGTGCTGCTTGCGCAGCCGCAGGGCCCGACGATCATCGATCCGCCGCAGTATTCGATCGCCTGGCCGATCCTGGCGCTGCTGTGTCTGCTGGTGATCTTCGCGCTGGTGTTCGCCACGCTGCGCATCACCCGGCGGATCGAGGAGCGCGCCGCGTACCGTCGGCGCCCCGCGGAGACAGAGACGCTCAAGGCCGAGTTCCTGCGCGCCGTCAACGACATCGCCGACCGGCACGAGGCGGGGGAGCTGGAGGCGCGCGCCGGGCATCACGAGCTCACCGGGGTGATGCGCCGTTTCGTACGTCGTACCACGGGACATGACGTGACCAGCCAGGATGTGCACACGCTGCTGGCCGATCCGCGCACCCACGATGTCGGGCGCCTGATTGGCGATCTGTACGAACCGGACTTCGCACCCTCCTCTGACCGGGAGCTCAAGGAGTCGGTACGCCGCGCACGAGGGGTGATCCGCGCATGGTCATGACGTTCTGGTGGGTGACAGCTCTGCTGCTACTGGCCGCGATCGCGGTGTGGGCGATCGCGTTCTGGAACCGCCGCGCGATGCGACGCTCTCCCGTGCTGGTGGCCAACTCCCAGTACCTGGAGCGCATTCCGAGCTTCCGCCGCGCCCAGAACCTCGCGCGCGTGCTGCGGGTCGCGCAGGTGGCGATCGCCGTGCTCGCGGTCATCTTCGCCTCGGTGCTCTCGGGGCGCATCGCCACCGAGCGGATCGAGACCCCGGAGTTCGCCTCCCGCGACATCGTGCTGTGCCTGGACGTGTCCGGTTCGATGTACGAATACGACGCGGAGATCCTGGACACCTTCGCGCAGATGGTGGACACCTTCGAGGGGGAACGGATCGCGCTGTCGATCTTCAACTCCACCTCCCGCACCGTGTTCCCGCTGACCAACGACTACGACCTGGTGCGGCGGGAGCTCGAGAACGGCGCGGAAGCGATCGACTTCGACGAATTCGGGTATCGCCTGGGCATGCGGGACTACTCCGATGAGAAGGTCCGTCAGTACGTGGACTTCGTGGACGGCACTCGCGGCATCCCCGATCAGGCATCGGTCGTGCCCGACGGGCTGGCTTCGTGCGCGCAGATTTTCGATCAGGCGGAGAAGGACCGTTCGCGCTCGATCATCTTCGCGACCGACAACGAGGTCAACGGCTCCCCGATCTTCACGCTGCAGGAGGCGACAGAAGCGGTCGCCTCGCGGGACATCGACCTGTACACCTTCTACCCGGGCGCCTATGAGTGCGGTCCGGCCTGTTTCGAGGAGCTCGAGCAGGCCACCAAGGATCAGGACGGGGAGCTGTATGAGTCCTCGGATCCCGATGCGATCCCGGCGATCATCCAGCAGATCCAGAAATCGCAGGCAGAGATCCTGGGTGCGACCCCCACGGTGCTGCGCACCGATCATCCCGGGGTGGCATTCACGCTGACGTTCCTCAGCCTGGTGGCGATCATCGTGCTGGGGTGGGGGGCGCGCCGATGAGCATCCATCCGCTGCTGCCGCTGTGGCTGCTGATCCCCCTGTTCCTGCTGGTGGCGACCGCGTGCGTGATACCGCTGGTGCTGCGTCCGCGCGAGCGCGTGGCGTGGGGCCGCCGCCTGCTGATGGTGCTGCTGCTCGCGGCCGTGGCGATCCGCCCGGTGACGCCCCTGGATGGCGAGCAGGTCCAGCGCATGAATGCGAACGTGTTCTTCGTGGTGGACCGCACCGGCTCGATGAACGCCGAGGACTACGCCGATGCCCAGCCGCGGCTGGAGGGCGTGAAGGCGGACATGCTGCGGATCATGGAGATGACCGAAGGGGCGCGCTACGCGATCATCGGCTTCGACTCCACCGCCACCCAGCAGCTGCCGCTGAGCACCGATGCGGGCGCCGCCCGCGCGTGGGTGGAAACGCTGGCCACAGAACCCACCGCCTATTCGCAGGGATCGAACGTGGATCGTCCCCTGCGCACGCTCATGACGGAGATCTCCGAGGCGCGCAATGACGACCCGGACTCCTCCGTGCTCGTCTACTTCCTCTCCGACGGGGAGAACACCGACGGCCGTGAGGCGGAGGCGTTCTCCGAACTCGCCGGATTCGTGGACGGCGGCGGGGTCCTCGGGTACGGCACCGCTGAGGGCGGCCCGATGAAGGCCCAGGGCGGCCCGGAGGACGGGAAGTACATCACCACCTCCGATGGCCAGCAGGGCATCTCCACGATCGATGAGGAGCAGCTGCAGACGATCGCCGGGCAGATGGGGGTGCCGTATCTGCACCGCACCGATCCCGAAGAGCCGATCGAGGGCACGATGGAGGACGTGACGCTGCGGCCCATCCCGATGGACACTGACGCGTCCGCCACGAGCTTCGATGACTGGTACTGGGTGGCGTCGATCCCCTTGACAGCCCTGCTGATCTGGGAGCTCGGGGAGATGACCTACCGCCTGCCGCGCCGACTGGACCGCTACGACATTGCGGGAGCGAACCGATGAGCACCTCTGTGGCACCCCACCCTCAGTCCCCGCAGGCCACGCCGCCGGGCACGGCCGGACAGCCCGCGGGGCAGAGCATCCCGCCGTCCCTGCGCCAGCGGGAGAAGGGCCGTGACCGGGACTTCGGGTTGGATACGGCCCGGCTGCGTCGGGTGCGGCTGATCGTGTTCGCGCTGCTGTCTCCGCTGCTGATCCTGCTGGCGCTGCTGGCGATCCGTTTCGTCTCTATGCCGATCACCCAGGCGATGCACCTGGATGCGTACGGCTCGCAGAACTATCCGTCGGCGATCGAGCGGCTATGGCCGGTGCAGCGCCTGAACTTCTTCGAGCCCTACCTGCCGCACCTGTCGAAGGGCACGGCCCTGCTCCAGCAGGGGGAGGACGCCGCCGCGGAGGAGGAGCTGCGCACAGCGCTCGCGGAATGGGACGCGCACGAAGATCTCAATGCCCCGCTGCACGCCGAGTGCAAGATCCGCAACAACCTGGCGATCTCGATCGAGCGCCAGGCGGAGCAGATCGACGATGCGGCCGAGCGCGCCGACCGGCTCTATGAGGCCGAGGAGATCATCGCCCCCTGCGCCGGAGGCGGCGGTGGCGGCGACGGCGAGGGCGGCGAAGGCGGCGAAGGCGGCGGCGAGGGCGAGCCGCAGGAGGGCCAGGGCAACGAGGACTCCGAGACCACGGAGGACAACGGCGAGCGGGTCCGCGAGAAGCGCCGCGAAGCTGATGAGGAGGCCGGCAACGACCCTGATGCCCGTGGCACCGAGCAGGACAAGCAGGAGGGCGAGGACCCGGGGGAGGATCCGCAGCAGAAGGATCCGGGCGATCCCCGTCGCGAGGACGACGAGGGCGAGGGTCCGCAGGAGGAAGCCCCCGATGAGGGGGACTCCGAGCAGAAGAGCAAGGACGATGAGCTGGAGCAGCGCAACCGCGATGCCCAGAACGGCGACGACGGTGAGGACACCGGCGGCTCGAACACGAATCCGGACAAGCCATGGTGACCGCCCCGCACGACACCAGGACGGCCGACGCCCCGCGCCGCGCCTATCTTGATCATGCGGCCACCACGGTGCTGCGCCCAGCCGCCCGCCAGGCCCTTCTTGAGGCGAGCGCCGTGGCAGGAAACCCGTCGTCGGTCCACACATCGGGACGGCGTGCCCGCGCGGTGCTCGATGATGCGCTGGAGGAGATCGCGGCGCTGCTGGGGGTGCCGCGCAGCTGGCTGATCATGACCAGCGGCGGTACCGAGGCCGACAACCTGGCGCTGCGCGCGGTGCCCCTCGGCGTGGCGGCGGCCGATCCCTCCCGCGGCGCCGTCGCCGTCGCGGCGACGGACCATCCCGCGGTGCTCGCGACCGCCCGCTCCCTGGCTCCCGGAGCAACAGCGGCACCCGGGTCCGCACCGATCCAGGTGCGAGAGCTCGCCGTCGACGCGCGCGGGGCGCTGATCAAGGATGGGGTGCGCGAGGCGCTCGCGGATCGCGCCGTGAGCGTGCTCAGCGCGGCGCTCGTGAACAACGAGACCGGGGCGGTGCAGGACATCGCGGGGCTGTCGGCGATGGCGCGTGAGCACGGCACGTTGCTGCACACCGATGCGGTGCAGGCGGTGGGGAATGTGCCGCTGCCCGCGCCCGGCACGGTCGATCTGATGTCCCTGTCGGGCCACAAGATCGGTGCCCCGGTCGGGGTGGGAGTGCTGGTCGCGGATCCCGATGTTCCCTTCGCGGCGACCTCCACGGGCGGCGGACAGCAGCGCGGTGTCCGCTCGGGCACGCTGGATCTGCTCCACGCCGCGGCGTTTGCCGCTGCGCTGCGGGAGACCCTGACCGAGGCTGAGCGCAAACGTGAGCAGACCGCGCAGCTCGCCGCGGAGCTGCGCGAGGGCATCGCCCGGATCGTGCCCGATGCCCGCTTCACCCTGCCGGAGGGGGCGATGCGCGCCGAGCACATCGTGCATGTGGTGCTGCCGGGTGCGGATTCCGATGCGCTGCTGTTCCTGCTCGATGAGCGCGGCGTGGACTGCTCGGCGGGATCGGCCTGCTCGGCCGGGGTGCATCGGGCGAGCTCGGTGCTGGCGGCGATGGGGATCAGTGACGCCGATGCTCGGGGCGCGCTGCGCCTGTCGCTGGGCTGGACCAGCACGCGTGAGGACGTCCAGATGCTGCTGGCAGCTCTGCCGGACGCCGTGGAGCGTGCCCGTGCCGTGGGCGCTCTGTCCCTGCCGCACTGACCGGGGCCCGCAGCACTGACTGTGCCGGGCGGGGCGTGAGCCGGTCGGGACTTGATGAGCCTCACGTCCAGTCGGTGAGGATCACGCGCGCCCGACGAGACCGGCGCGCCGGTGATCCGTAGACTGGCTGGTTGGAGATCCCGGGGCGGTCCCGGGCGCAGACCTGTGGAGAGGCTTGACGTGAAGGTGCTGGCAGCGATGAGCGGCGGGGTGGATTCCGCGGTCGCTGCGGCTCGCGCCGTCGAGGCCGGCCATGACGTGGTGGGCGTGCACATGGCCCTGTCGGCCAGCAGCGATCAGCGCCGCACAGGCTCGCGCGGCTGCTGCACTGTGGAGGATGCGCAGGACGCGCGACGCGCCGCGGAGCGCATCGGCATCCCCTTTTACGTGTGGGACCTGGCCGGGGACTTCCACGACCTGGTGGTCGAGGACTTCCTGTCCGAGTACGCCGCCGGGCGCACCCCGAACCCCTGCGTGCGCTGCAATGAGCGCATCAAGTTCGCTTCCCTGCTGGAGCGCGCCACGGTGCTGGGCTTCGATGCGGTGTGCACCGGGCACTACGCTTCCCTGCGCACCGAGGGACCGGACGGGGCGATCTCCCTGCACCGTTCGCGCTATCTCGCCAAGGATCAGTCCTATGTGCTCGCGGTGATGGGCCCGGAGGCGGCCGCCCGCTCTCTGTTCCCGCTCGGGGACATGGAGAGCAAGGATGCGGTGCGTGCGGAGGCCCGTGAGCGCAAGCTCGGCGTCTCCACCAAGCCGGACAGCTACGACATCTGCTTTATCGCCGATGGTGACACTCGGGGCTTCCTCGAGCGTCACCTGGGGGAGGCCCCCGGTGAGGTGGTGGATGCCGACGGGCAGGTGCTCGGCACCCACCGCGGCACTCACGGCTTCACCATCGGCCAGCGGCGCGGGCTCGGCATCGAGCGCCCTGCCCCCGATGGCGCTCCCCGCTATGTGGTGGACATCGATCCGGGGACCCGGCAGGTTGTGATCGGGGCGGCGGCGCTGCTGTCCACCCGCGAGCTGGTGGCTACTGATCTTGTCAGCTTCGAGCCGATCGAACCCGGCAGGCGGGTGCACGCCCAGATCCGGGCCCATGGCGAGGCGGTTCCCGGCATCGTCACCGCGATTCCGGACGGCGAGGAGCTGCTGCGGGTGCAGCTGGATGTTCCGCTGCGCGGGGTCGCGCCGGGCCAGACCCTCGTGCTGTACGACGGGGACCGCGTCCTCGCCTCTGCGACGTTGGAGCGCCGCGCATGAGCCCCGACACCACCCTGGTCACCCTCACGGGCGATGGCACCTTCCGCGTGCCGGACCCCGCGCAGCGCGCCCGACTGAACCTGCCGGATGACCCGTACCTCGCGGCGCTGCTGCGCCTGCGCGCCCTGCTGGGCGATGACCTGGACTCCCAGATTGCGACCCGGCTGTATCTGCCCTCGGCGCTCGGCCAGGATCCGACCGACCACGTGCTGCCCGCGACCCTCGCCATGCTGGGAGACACGACCGGGGACCTGGCGAGCTACGGGTGGCGGCTCGGCACCGGGGCGGGTCAGGCGTGGCGGCGCGCTCATGAGCAGTGGGAGCGGATGCTCGGGGCGGCGCGCATCGCGCTGCACGGCTATGAAGGACCGCTCATGACCACGGCCCTGGGCCCGGCCACGCTCACGGCCTCGACGTTCCTGCAGTCCGGGGAGCGGACCCTGGGGGATCCGGGAGCGGTGCGTGACCTGCCGATCCTGCTCGCAGAAGGTCTGGTGGAGCACCTGGAGCGGGTGCGCGACCACGTGCCGGGCGCGAAACAGCATGTGCTGCTGCGCGAGGACGCCGTGGCCGCGGTGCATGAGGGCCGCATTCCCACACCCTCGGGCCGGCGCCGCTACGACCCGGTGCCCGCGGATGTGATCGGCCGACTGTGGCGCCGCCTGGTGGTCTCGCTCGAGGACTTCGGGCTCAGCGCCGATGAGATCACGCTGGGCATCGGCGCGAATATCGAGCTGCTGCGCGCTGCCCGCGATGCCGGGGTGCGGCGCCTGGCGATGGGCCCGCGGCGCATGCCGGACCTGTCCACCCCGGCGGGCCGCACCCTGTGGGAGGCCGTTGCGGAGGAGGTAGACCGCGGGGCGGTACTCGAGCTGATCGTGGACCCGCGGCCCGGTGGAATGCTGGGCCCGGAGCTCGAGCGCATGCTGGACACCTGGCGGCGCCTGGGCCACACCGACGCCGACGCCGCGGGCGTGGCGGTCATCGCCCACACCGGGATCGCCCACGAAGTCGACCAGGGCAAGCGCGACCCCGCTCTGCAGCCGGACGCATCGTCGCTGCTGGATGAGCCCGCGATCACGGACATGCTGCGCATCGCCCCCCAGTGGGCCGAGCGCCTGGTGCCGTGAGGGCGCGCTGAGCAGGCGCGCAGCGGAGTCGCATGAAAGCTGAGCGGGGTCGATGCGGGCTCGAATGTCCGGCGGGCTCGGTAGGATCATCGGGTGATCACGGGTGAACTGAGAAGCAAGGTGGACCGGGTCTGGAACGCGTTCTGGACCGGTGGGATCTCCAATCCGCTGGAGGTCATCGAGCAGATGACCTACCTGCTGTTCCTGCGGCGGCTGGATGATCTGCACACCTCGCAGGAGAAGCGGGCGGCGTTCACCGGGCAGCCGATCCAGGACCCGAAGTTTGCTCCGGAGCAGGAGGATCTGCGCTGGTCCCGCTTCAAGGAGCTGGCCCCGGAGAGCATGTACCACGTGGTCTCCACCGCAGTGTTCCCGTTCCTGCGCGAGTACGGCCAGCAGGTGGGCGGCGAGGAGTCCACCTATTCGGTGCACATGCGCGGTGCGCGTTTCACGATCCCGAGCGCTGGTCTGCTCGCCACCGTGGTGGACCTCATCGACCAGCTGCCGCTGGATGACCGGGACACCAGCGGGGACCTGTATGAGTACCTGCTCTCCAAGCTCTCCTCTTCCGGGGTGAACGGCCAGTTCCGCACGCCCCGGCACATCATCAAGCTCATGGTGGAGATGACGGCACCCACCCCGGCCGACGAGATCTGCGACCCGGCCTGCGGCACCGCGGGCTTCCTGGTGGCGGCCGCGGAGCATCTGCGCGAGCAGCATCCGGAGTCGCTCGTGGACCGGAAGCTGCGCGAGCACTTCCACCACAGCATGTTCCACGGCTACGACTTCGATTCCACGATGCTGCGCATCGGCTCGATGAACATGCTGCTGCACGGCGTGGAGGCCCCGGACATCCGCTACCGCGATTCGCTGTCCGAGGGCGCGGCGGGGGATTCGGAGAAGTACACCCTGATCCTTGCGAATCCACCGTTCACGGGGTCGCTGGACTATGACTCCACGGCCGTGGACCTGCAGCGCGTGGTGAAGACGAAGAAGACTGAGCTTCTGTTCATGGCGCTGTTCCTGCGGCTGCTGAAGCCCGGTGGACGCGCGGCGGTGATCGTGCCCGACGGGGTGCTGTTCGGCTCGACGAAGGCGCACAAGGAAATTCGCCGCCTGCTGGTGGAGGACCACCTGCTGGAGGCTGTGGTGAAGCTGCCCTCGGGGGTGTTCAAGCCGTACGCGGGGGTGTCCACCGCGATCCTGTTCTTCACCAAGACCGGCAGCGGTGGCACGAAGGATGTGTGGTTCTACGACGTCCAGGCCGATGGGTTCTCGCTGGATGACAAGCGCAACCCCGTGGAGGCGAATGACCTGCCTGAGGTGCTGGAGCGCTGGCGGGACCGAGAGGGGGAGGCCGAGCGGGCCCGCACCGAGAAGTCCTTCCTGGTTCCCAAGCAGGAGATTGTGGACAGCGGCTATGACCTGTCCCTGAACCGCTACAAGGAGATCGAGGTCGAGGAGTTCGAGCACCGCGACCCCCTGGAGATCATCGCCGACATCGAACAGCTGGACGAGGAGATCCGCGCGGGGTTGGCAGAGCTGAAGGAGATGCTGCGATGAAGCCCGGCTGGACGGAGGTGGCGCTGGGGGAGGTGGCGACCGTCGTCCGTACGACGGTGAAGCCAGAAGCCATGCAGCCCGAGGAGCGCTACATCGGGCTGGAGCACATCGAGCGGGGCGGCCGAATCCTTGCAGATGCAACGGTGGGCGGCGCTCAGGTCAAGAGCACCAAGTTCCGTTTCAATCCGGGCCAGATCCTCTACGGTAAATTGCGCCCGAATCTCGCGAAGATCGCCCGAGTTTATGTCGGAGGGGTGTGCAGTACCGACATTCTCCCGCTACAGGTGAATGATGAGCGCCTAGATGCAGGGTATCTGTTTCACTATCTGAGCTGGCAGCGAGTTGTGGACCAAGTGGCTGCGAGAGCCACCGGAGTGAACCTGCCCAGAATTAGCCCCGGCGAGCTAGCGAAGGTAAAGTTCCCCCTGCCGCCCCTTGATGAGCAGCGGCGGATTGCGGCGGTTCTCGATAAGGCCTCCACGCTGGCGAACCGCGCAAAGGAATCCTCTGCGTATCGACGTGGCCTCGTATTGGCGAAGCTCTCCCAGGAGCTGGACGCTCATCGAGATCAGGCTGAAACGCGGACGCTTGCGGATATCGCGCAGGTGTCATCCGGCATCACGAAGGGGCGTAAGACTGATCAGAGCGTTCGCGAGGTGCCGTACCTCGCTGTCGCGAACGTTCAGGATGGCGAGTTAGACCTCTGCGTGGTGAAGACGATCGCGGCGACGGAGAAGGAGATCGAGCGGTACCGCCTGGAGGCCGGAGATCTCCTGCTGACAGAAGGCGGGGACCCAGACAAGCTCGGGCGTGGATACCTGTGGTCCGGCGAACTCGAGGAATGTCTGCACCAGAATCACATCTTTCGGGTCCGAGCTGACCGCGAGAAGGTTCTTCCCGTGTACCTCGCCTACTACGTCATGGGTGGCGCCGCAAAGAGTTACTTTCTGCGCTGCGCCAAGCAGACCACGGGCATCGCATCCATCAACATGACGCAGCTACGAGCACTCCCTGTCCCGGTCCCACCGGTGCATCTGCAGGAGAAGTTTTCCGGGTGGATCCGGCAGGTCTCATCGGTCGGTGAGCTGTATCGGGCGAGATCGTCGGCGATGTCGGAACTCTTCGCCTCCCTCCAGTCCCGTGCCTTCCGGGGCGAGCTCTGACATCCTGGGCGGGTCGAGGGCGATGACGAGCAGGAAGAGGCGACCGGCATGAGCGGCAACTTCGCGTTCCTGGAGCCGGTGTGGCCACTCATCTATAAGGACGCCGCGCGCGCCGAGTCTTACCTGCACACGGATCCGCGTTCGGCCTGCTTCTACGCTCGGCGCACCGTCGAGCTCGTCGTCGACGGCATCTACCGGCTGTGCAAGCTGCCGGAGCCCTATCGCAGTGACCTCGCCGCCCGCATCGACGCCGACGCCTTCCATCAGGCGGCGAACCCGCAGATCATCCGCAAGATGACCGTCATCCGGCAGCGCGGCAACGACGCCGTCCACCAGCTGAAGGAGACGGACCCGCGGGTCGCCCAGTTCGTGCTCACCGAGCTCCATCACGTCCTGCTGTGGGCCGCCTACCGCTACTCCGGCGCCGGCCCCACCCTGGACATGCGCGCCACCTTCGACCCTGCCCTCGCCCCGCAGGCCGCGCCGCTCACCCGCGATGAACTCATCCAGCTGAACACCCTGCTCGAACAGAAAGACGCCGAGGCCGCCGCAGCCCGGGCCGCCTCCGAGCAGCAGCAGGCCGAGCTCGAACAGCAGCTCGAGCAGGCCCGCGCAGAACTGGCCGCCGCCAAGCAGCAGCTCGCCGCCGACCCCCGCGACTACACCGAGAACCAGACCCGCGACCTGTTCATCGACCAGCTGCTGCACGAAGCCGGATGGCCGCTCGATAGCCCGCGGGACCGCGAATACCCCGTGACCGGTATGCCCACCCCCACTGGCCAGGGTTATGTGGATTACGTGCTGTGGGGCGCGGATGGCAAACCCCTTGCCGTCGTCGAAGCGAAGAAGACCACCCTCAGCGTCCAGGTGGGCCTGGACCAGGCCTCCCGGTACGCCGATGCCCTGCAGGCCCAGTTCGGCCGTCGGCCTGTCATCTTCTGCACCAACGGCGTGGAGCATTACCTGTGGGATGACGCCGCCGGCTACCCGCCCCGCCCCGTTCGCGGCTTCTATACCCGCGATCAGCTCGAGACCCTCATCCGTCGGCGCACCACCCGCGTCCCCCTCGCCCAGGTTCCCGTGAACCGGGACATCGCCGGGCGGCCCTACCAGCTGCGCGCCATCGCCGCGATCGGCGAAGCACTCGAGAACAAGCGCCGCGCCGCCCTGCTGGTCATGGCCACCGGCACCGGCAAAACCCGCACCGCCATCGCGCTCGTGGACCAGCTCAGCCGCGCCGGCTGGGTCAAACGCGCCCTGTTCCTCGCCGACCGGCAGAGCCTCGTGAAACAGGCCGCGGACGCCTTCGTCGCCCTCGGCTTCGAGGGCACCACCGTGAACCTGCTGACATCCCGGCACGGGGAAGGCCGCATCTACGCCTCCACCTACCCCACGATGATGAACCTCATCCAGCAGTCCGCTCCCGAAGGCGCCCGTTTCGACCCCGGCTACTTCGACCTGGTGATCATCGATGAGGCCCACCGCTCCGTCTACGCCAAGTACGGCGAGATCTTCGAACACTTCGACGCGCTGCTGGTGGGACTGACCGCCACCCCCAAGGACGAGGTGGACCGCAACACGTACCGGCTGTTCGAGCTCGAACCCGGCGTGCCCACCGACGCCTACAGCCTTGACGAAGCCGTGCGCGACGGCTGGCTCGTCCCACCCCGCGGCGTCTCCGTCGGCACCCAGTTCCTGCGCGAAGGCATCCGCTACGACGACCTGTCCGAGCAGGACCAGGAAACCTGGGACGCCCTGGACTGGGGCGAGGGCGATACCCCCGAGGAGGTCTCCAGCGAGGAGATCAACCGCTTCCTGTTCAACGCCGACACCGTGGACCAAGTGCTCGCCACCCTCATGGACCAGGGCCGCACAGTGGCCGACGGGGAACACCTGGGCAAAACCATCATCTTTGCCAAGAACCAGGCCCACGCCGACTTCATCCTCGAACGCTTCAACGCCCAGTGGCCCGAGCTGGGCGGACGCTTCGCCCAGGTCATCACCCACGCCAGCCGCTACCCGGATGAGATGATCGAGGACTTCAAGATCCCGGGTAAGGCCCCGCACATCGCCATCAGCGTGGACATGCTGGACACCGGCATCGACGTGCCCGAGGTGGTCAACCTCGTGTTCTTCAAGATGCTGCGCTCCAAGACCAAGTTCTGGCAGATGATTGGCCGCGGCACCCGTCTGTGCCCGGATCTCTACGGCCCCGGGAAGGACAAAGAGGACTTCCTGGTCTTCGACTTCTGCCAGAACCTCGAATACTTCAACCAGGATCTGCCCGAGAGCCCTGGCTCCACCCAGCGCTCCCTCACCCAGCGCCTGTTCGAAGACCGCCTGGACCTTATCGTGGTCCTCGACGCCGGAGCCACCGGCGTCAGCACCGAGGACGCCCGCACCGTGCGCGCCAGCGCCGCCGAGCAGCTCGAGCAGGCCATCGGCCGCCTCACCCTGGACAACGTGCTCGTGCGCCCCCACCGTCGGGCCCTCGAGGAATTCCAAACCGAGGGGGCCTTTGAGCAGCTCACCGTGGAGAAGGCCGAGCGAGTGCGGCCGCTCGCGGGGCTCATCACCGGCACGCCGGGGGAGGACATCGACGCCAAACGCTTCGACCTGCTGATCGTCCGCCGCCAACTCGCCCAGCTCACCGGAGACATCGGCACCGGCGAACGCATCCGCACCACCGTGCAGTCCCTCGCCGAGAACCTGCTCGGCAAGGAATCCATCCCCTCCGTGCGCGCGCAGCGGGAACTGCTGGAGGCCATCTCGAGCGAAGACTGGTGGCAAGACGTCACCCTCGGGATGCTCGAGCACGCCCGCAGGCAGATGCGCGGGCTCATCCAGTTCGTCGAACACCAACGCCGCTCCCGCGTCTACACCGACTTCGCCGACACCCTCACCGAGATCGAGCACATCGACGTCAAGGCCGCCGCCCCCGGCGTGGATGAAGAACGCTTCTGGGCGAAGGTCACTGAGCCGCTGCGGCGCGACGAGAACCAGATCGCGGTGGCCAAGCTCCGCCACGGCCGCCAGCTCACCGAGCAGGACCTCGAATCGCTCGAGGACATCCTGCGCAGCCACGGCGCCGATGACCAGATCCTCGACCACGCCAAGGACTCCGCCGAAGGCCACCTGGGCCTGTTCCTGCGCCAGCTGGTGGGCCTTGACCGCAGCGCCGCCCAGGGTCTGCTGGTGGACATCTTCGTGGGCGACTCCCTGACCGCCGCGCAGCACCGCTTCATCGACAACGTCATCACCGAGCTCACCGCCAACGGCGTGATGGACGCCGGGCGCCTGTTCGAATCCCCCTACACCGATGACTCCCGCGACGGCCCGTTCGGACTGTTCGAGGATGCACAGGTCATCTCCCTGCGTGACTGCCTGGCCGGCGTGCGCCGCACCGCGATCGTCGGCCCCGACAGCGACGGTGACGCCGGTGCCAGCATCGGGGCGTGACGGGGAGCTTGTGAGGAATCGAGCGAGCTCGTATTGCGCCGGTCCCTGGATGACATGGTCTGACTGCAGTACGCGCATTCTGCGGCAACTGCCTGGAGCTCACGGACGTGGGTGCACCCAGGGGACCGAGGGGACTATGCGGGATGTGATGAGTCGGCAGATCCTTGGTGCCGCCTCAGCTTCGCCCGCAACGGGTGCTCGAAGGCCGCTCCGGCCATTGCCGCGGAGGGGCCTTCGGGATGTCGGGGACATTTCGCGAGCACGATCGAGCTCAGGCTCACGATGAAGCGTAGGGAAACGACCTCTCAGCGGCACGTGCCGTGCAATATGCACGCGCCGTGCCACTGAGAGGTCGAATTCCTTCGGTCCCGCCGACGAGCCCTCCCGGACAACTCCGCCGCCCCACCGTCGTCACCCCCATGCGCGACAATGACATGGTGACTGACAAGCAGAGCACCGCGTCCGATGCCACCGATGCCCAGCAGCGCATCGCCGAGCTGACCGCCGCGATCGAGCAGGCGCGCGAGGACTACTACGTCCACGACGCCCCCACGATGGCCGATGCCGAGTACGACCAGCTCGAGCAGGAGCTGCGTGCCCTCGAGGCGGAGAACCCGCAGCTGGCCAGCGCCGATTCGCCGACGCAGACCGTCGGCGGTGCGGTCGCCCAGGGGTTCGCCCCGGTGGAGCACCTTGAGCGGATGATGAGCCTGGACAACGCCTTCACTCTCGAGGAGATCGACGAGTGGTCCGCGCGGGCACGCGAGGGTCTGGCCGGGGCGGAGGTCTGCTACCTCACCGAGCTGAAGATCGACGGGCTCGCCATCGACCTCATCTACCGCGACGGCACCCTCGAGCGCGCTGCTACCCGCGGCGATGGCCGCGTCGGCGAGGACGTCACCGCCAACGTCCGCACCATTGCGAATGTCCCGCACCAGCTGAGCGGTGAGAACATCCCTACCCTGCTGGAGGTACGCGGCGAGGTGTTCTACCCCGTCGCTGCCTTCGAGGAGCTGAACGCTGAGCGCCGCGAAGCGGGTCTGGCGGAGTTCGCGAATCCCCGCAACACTGCCGCCGGGTCCCTGCGGCAGAAGGATCCGCGGGTCACCGCCTCCCGCGAGCTCGCCGTGTACGTCCACGGCATCGGCGCCCGCGAGGGCGGCTCTGAGCTGGACAGCCAGTCCGGCAGCTATGAGCAGCTGGCTGCCTGGGGGCTGCCCACCTCGCCCCACACCCGCGTGCTCGACACTCTCGAGGACGTGCGCGCCTACATCGCTGAGCACGGCGAGGATCGCCACGGCACCGAGCATGAGATCGACGGGATCGTCATCAAGGTCGACTCCTTCGCTCACCAGCGGGCGCTCGGCTCCACCTCCCGCGCGCCGCGCTGGGCGATCGCCTACAAGTACCCGCCCGAAGAGGTCACCACCGAGCTCCTGGACATCCAGGTGGATGTGGGCCGCACCGGCCGCGTCACCCCGTTCGCGGTGATGGAGCCGGTGAAGGTCGCCGGATCCACCGTCGCGCGCGCCACCTTGCACAACCAGTTCGAGGTGGAGCGTAAGGGCGTGCTCATCGGCGACACTGTCATCCTGCGCAAGGCCGGGGACGTGATCCCCGAAGTGCTCGGCCCCGTCGAGGCGCTGCGCGACGGCACCGAGCGCCCTTTCGTCATGCCACGGGACTGCCCGTCCTGCGGCACCGAGATCCGGCCCGCGAAGGAGGGGGATAAGGACTGGCGGTGCCCCAACACCCGCACCTGTCCCGCCCAGGTGGTGGGCCGCATCGCCCACGCCGCCTCCCGCGGCGCCTTCGACATCGAAGCCCTCGGCGATGAATCCGCGATCGCGCTCGCCGACCCCGACAAGCGCCGTCCCGAGGCCCTCGCCGCCGTGGAGGCCGGGCACGCCCTCTACCTGCCGATCCGCAGCGACGACGACCTCGACAGCCCCGCCTTCGTGGTGCTGAAGAACGGTGAGGAATCCGCCCCCGGGGACGGCGGGGTGCCCATGCTGCGCATCACCGACCCTGCCGATCCCGCGATCCCTGCCCTGCAGGATCCTGCCATCACGGAGGGCGGCAACCTGTTCGACCTCACCGCCGAGGATCTGCGCGAGGTGTTCGTCTTCCAGCCCGTGCGGCGCGACGGCGAGGAGACCGGCGACTGGCGCATCACCCCGGCGTTCTGGACCTCCGCCGCCTGGCGCTACTACAAGCGAGAGGCCCGCTGGAAGCAGACCAAGGACGCCGCCGCCGGCAAGACCACCGAGCTGCTGCTCAGCGAGCTGGAGAAGGCGAAGACGCAGCCGCTATGGCGGGTGCTGGTCGCGCTGTCCATCCGGCATGTGGGGCCGACGGCCGCCCGGGCGCTCGCCGCCGCCTATGGCTCCATGGATGCGATCCGCGAGGCCAGCACCGAGCAGCTCGCCGAGACCGACGGAGTGGGCGGCATCATCGCCGACTCTGTGCGGGACTGGTTCGCCGTCGACTGGCATGAGGCGATCGTGGACGGCTGGGAGAAAAGCGGCGTGCGGATGGCCGACGAGGTCGAGGACGGCTTCGTGAAGACCCTCGAGGGCCTGACCGTCGTGGTCACCGGGGGCCTGGAGGGCTTCACCCGGGACGGTGCCAAGGAGGCGATCATCGCCCGCGGCGGCAAGGCCGCCGGTTCCGTCTCGAAGAAGACCGACTACGTGGTGGTGGGGGAGAATGCCGGGTCGAAGGCCGATAAGGCCCGCGAACTAGGCCTGACCATCCTCGACGAGGCCGGGTTCGTGGAGCTGCTGGAGAACGGTCCCGCCGCCGAGGAGTGACGCGCCAGGCCGCCCGCCCGGTGTCCGCTCAGCCGGTCTGCGCGAGCGCGAGCGGCAGCACCGGCCCCGAGCCGGCCCGCCGCAGCGCCCGGCCGGCGAGCGTCATCGTCCAGCGCGAGTCGATCTCGTCATCCACCAGCAGCACCGGCGCCCCGGCGAGCGCGGCGAGCTGCGTGGCGAGCTCCTCGCCGACGTGGAAGCGGTCCGCGAGGGCGGCGACGCGAAAGGCGCTGTTGCGCGCCCCGTGCAGCACCCGGGCATCCGGCGCCAGATCCAGCGACCCGAGGTCCTGCATCCGCCCCACCCGGGCGAGGCCCTCGGCGATCTGCCGCACCAGGCGCGGGCGGGTCAGCGAGGGCACCGACACCACCGCGGCCGGGCGCTCCTCCCACTCCCAGGCGGCGAGCACCTGGATGATGCGCTGTGCAATCGCTGGGGTGAGCTCAGCATCCATCGGCCGCCCGTCCTCGTCCCGGGCCAGCAGCTCCCGCAGCGGCACCGCCCAGCCCAGATCCGACATCCGCGCCACCACACGCCCCTCAGCCACCTGCTCCGACGGCGGGATCCGGCCGCGCAGGGCGATGCCCAGCCGGTCCAGTCCCGTCGGCCAGGCCTTGCGTGGCGCGACGGGCACCCCGACACGGTCCAGCACCCGGGAGACCGGGGCCATCGGATCCTCCGCGCTGACGACAGCACCCGCCCCGGCACCGTCGCCATCAGCCCCGACCACTCCGTCCGCTGCGCGGGGCTGATCCGGCGCTGGATACCAGGGGCCGGCGCACACGTCGCAGCGCCCGCATGGCACCGCCGTCGCATCATCCAGCTGCTGGGCGAGGAACAGCATCCGGCACTGCGCGGGATCGCCGATCTGCAGCGCCTCATAGGCGAGCATTGCCTCCTGCTCCATGCATCGCGCCTGCGCCACCTGCGCATACCGGTCTGCGTCGTACACCCACCGCTGGCCGGTCGGCACCCAGCCTCCGGTCACCGCCTGCACCGCCCCATCGACCGCGAGTACCTTCAGCAGCAGATCCAGCGCCGTGCGGCGCACATCCACCCGGGCCTCCAACGCCGGCGTGGACAGCGGCCCATCGGCCCCCTGCAGAGCATCCAGCACCTGCTGCGCCGCCTCGGGGGAAGGCATCGAGGACGTCGCGAAGTACTCCCAGATCGCGCGGTCCTCCGCGCCCGGCAGCAGCAGCACATCGGCGCTGTCGGTGGCGCGGCCCGCACGGCCCACCTGCTGGTAGCACGCCACGGGGGAGCTCGGCGCCCCCATATGCACCACGAACCCCAGATCCGGTTTGTCGAACCCCATCCCCAGCGCGCTCGTGGCCGCGAGGGCCTTGACCCGGTTCTCCTTGAGGTCCTGCTCGAGCTCAGCCCGCTCCTGCTCATCGGTCGCGCCGGTGTACGCCCGCACCGGGGCGCCGGGCCGATCCAGCACCTGCGCGAGATCCTGCGCGGCCGAGACTGTGAGGGTGTAGATGATCCCGGAGCCCGGCAGAGTGTGCAGATGCCGCGCCAGATACTCCAAGCGCGCCCGATCATCGGGCAGGCGCAGGCACCCCAGGCGCAGCGAATCTCGGGTGAGCGGCCCCCGCAGGGTCAGCACCTCCCGTCCGTCGCCGCCCAGCTGCTCGGCGACATCGGCCACCACACGGGAGTTCGCCGTCGCCGTAGTGGCGAGCACCGGCACGTCATCGCCGAGGGCCGCCACGAGGTCACGCAGCCGCCGATAGTCGGGGCGGAAGTCATGCCCCCAGTCGGAGATGCAGTGCGCCTCATCGATCACCAGTAGCCCGCAGCGCTCCACCAGCGCCGGTAGCTGCTCCCGAAACCGCGGGTTCACCAGGCGCTCCGGGGAGATCAGCAGCACGTCCACCGCATCGGCGGCCAGATCCTGCTCCACGTCCTCCCACTCCAGGCGGTTCGCCGAGGAGATCGTCGCCGCCCGGACCTCGGCCCGCGCCGCCGCCTGCACCTGGTCACGCATCAAAGCGATGAGCGGCGAGACGATGAGTGCCGGCCCCGCGCCGCGCCGCCGCTGCAGCAGCGCCGCCAGGAAGTACACCGCCGACTTGCCCCAGCCGGTGCGCTGCACCACCAGAACTCGGCGCCGCTGCTCCACGAGCGCCGTGATCGCCTCAAGCTGTCCGTCGCGGAACTGGGCATCCGCCCGCCCGGTGAGGTCCCGCAGCGCGGCGAGCGCTTCCGTGGCGAGATCTGCGGGTGGCGGGCTCGGCGGAGCATCAGACTCGGTGTTCATGCCTCTACCGTCCCACGCCTGGCGCATGTGAGACCTCTCTCATCCACACCTCATCCACAGCCCGGGCGGTCTCATCGACCCTGCGTACTCTCCGGGCATGAGTCCTCGCCCCCGCCCTCTCGGCGCTTCGCTGCCCGACACTCCCGCCACGCGCACCATCGCCGGCGTGCTGACCGCCGCGCTGCTGGGCTCGATCCTGGCGCCGGCCCGCAAGCTCGGCCCCGACCAGGGCCGCGTACGCGACTCCTTCCCCTTCAGCCA
Organism: Brachybacterium sp. Marseille-Q7125; assembly: GCF_023062615.1. Lineage (NCBI taxonomy): Bacteria > Bacillati > Actinomycetota > Actinomycetes > Micrococcales > Dermabacteraceae > Brachybacterium > Brachybacterium sp. Marseille-Q7125. Next base: position 27,598 of record NZ_JALLAL010000009.1, read on the forward strand.
CTACCCGATGTTCTCCGCCCGCCGCAAAGACCACTACTGGGTCACCCATCTGCTCGGAATCACGGCCGATGGGCAGCAGCGCCCGCTGCACTACTCCTACGCGGGCACGGGCGGGCTGAACGCCGTCCGGCGCCAATTGCGTCGGCGCGTCAACGACGGTGAAGGCAAGCGCCTGGCTCGCCGGGCCGCCCGCCGCCTCGCTTCCCGTGAGCACGCCGAGGACCGCGACATCGTGGAGGTGCATGTGGTCAAGGGCCGGTACCTCATCGAGCCGTTCATGCGCGGGGCGGGCGAGGAGGAGTTCACCTCGCGTCTGCGTGTGAAGGGACGCGCCGCCGTGCCCGGCCGTGGTGATGCGTCCGGTCGTGGTGATGTGCCCGGCCGTGGTGATGCGTCCAGTCGCTCCGCGGATGAGGAGGTGGCCCGATGAGCCGCCTGCTCTCCGCCCTCCAGAGCCTCGCCCGGGAAACATCGCGACGCCTCGCGCCGACGGCCGCGCCCACCGTTCCGGCGGTGCTGCGCATCGCCGTGGGCGCCTACCACCTGTGGCATGCGGGCTCTAAGCGCAAGCTCTACCGCGGCGTGCACCGCACCGATGCGGCGAGTTTCGACCCCGTGGGCGTGGCGCGGGTGCTGCGTCGGCCGCTGCCGCCCGTCCTCGCCGACCGCCTGGTGGACGCGTCGCTGGTCACGGGAGCGCTGTTCACCGCCGGGGTGGGGCACCGCGTGATCGGCCCGCTGCATGCAGCGCTGCAGACCTGGAACTTCTCTTACCGCAACTCCTTTTCCATGGTGTTCCACCACGAGAACGCCCTGGTGCTGCACACCATGGTGCTCGCAGTCGCACCGGCCGCGGACGCACTGTCCCTCGACGCCCTGGCGCGTGATCGCTGCCTGATCCCGCGACGACGCTCGTGGATGTACGGGGCCACGCCCACGGTCATGAACACCGCCATGGCTGGCACGTACCTGCTGGCGGGGCTCGCGAAGTTCACCGGAGAGGACGGTGCCGGTTGGGTCGACGGGGCGAGCATGCGCCAGCAGGTCGCCGTGGATGCGCTGCGCAAGGACCGGCTGGGGGAGGGCACGAACGAGCTCGCCCAGCTGCTCTACCCCCGTCGGCTCCTGTTCACCCTCATGGCCGCCGGGGCGATCATCATCGAGATCGGTGCGCCGCTGGCCGTGCTGGACCGGCGCCTGGGCAGGCTGTTCGGCATCGGCGCGTGCTCTATGCACTGGGGGATCAAGGCGATCATGCGCATCACGTTCCCCTACCACCTCTCCGGGGTGCTCTACCTGCCGCTGTGGCTCATGCCGCCGCCTCAGCGGTGAGGCCTCAGCGGGTGGGCCGATGCGGGCAGAGGCGGCCGATGGGGCTGTGCGGCTCCGCTCGAATCAGCAGACGCAGGTCAGGCGGCGCAGATCAGGAGTGCATAGATCAGGAGCGCGCAGCTCAAGAGGCGGAGTCGTCCTGGGACGCGTCGCCCTCGCGGGACTGCCGCGCAGCGTGCTCACGGTCGATCCGCGCCATCCGCTCCGCGGAGGTCTCGGTGTCCCGCAGCGGATTCTCCTTCGTGGCCAGCGCCCGGCGCATCCGCGCTTCGAACTCCTGGACCTCCCGAATGCGCGGGTCATCGGAGAGCTGCTCGCTGTCCTCGGGATCATGCGAGGTGTAGTCGATGTTGGGGTCGACGGACATGTGCGGGACCTCCCGGTCGAGATGGACATCGGGCCCCGGGCGGAGACCGATCACGGCCGATACTGTACTGGGGCTCGGTGGGCATCCCATGCGTCCAACGGCCCTCGAGCGCTGTCCACACCACCTCCGCAGCGAGCCGCACCACCATCGGCAGGTCCTAGACTGTCCGCATGCCTTCGATCGGACGAGACGACGTTGCACGCCTCGCCGACCTCGCACGGATCCAGCTCACCGATGACGAGATCTCCCGCTACGCCGGCGAGTTCGACGCCATCATGGACGCTGTGGCCTCCGTGTCCGAGGTCGCGACCGCGGATGTGCCCGCTACCAGCCACCCCATCGCCATGACCAATGTGCTGCGCGCAGATGTGGTCACCGAGACCCTCACGCAGGAGCAGGCCCTCTCCGGCGCTCCCGCGCAGGAAGACGGCCGCTTCGCCGTGCCGCAGATCCTGGGGGAGGAGTGAGATGACCGAGCTGATCCGCCTCAGCGCTGCCGCCCAGGCCGAGTCCCTGACCAGCGGCACCACGAGCTCCGAAGAGCTCACCCGCGCCCACCTGGACCGCATCACCGCCGTGGACGGCACCCTGAACTCCTTCCTCCACGTCGATGAGGACGGTGCCCTCGCTGCGGCCCGCGCCGCCGATGAGCGCCGCCGCGCCGGCGAGGACGTGCACCCGCTGACCGGTGTACCGATCGCCGTCAAGGACGTCGTGGTCACCGAGGGGCTGCCCACCACCGCCGGGTCGAAGATGCTCGAGGGCTGGGTCCCGCCATACGACGCGACCCTCGTGACCCTGCTCAAGCAGGCCGGCCTGCCGATCCTCGGAAAGACCAACATGGACGAGTTCGCCATGGGCTCCTCCACCGAGACCAGCGCCTTCGGCCCCACCCGCAACCCCTGGGACACGAGTCGCATCCCCGGCGGCTCGGGCGGTGGCTCCGCCGCCGCGGTCGCCGCATTCGAGGCGCCGCTTGCGATCGGCACCGACACCGGCGGCTCCATCCGCCAGCCCGGCGCCGTCACCGGCACCGTCGGCGTCAAGCCCACCTACGGCAGCGTCTCCCGCTACGGCCTGATCGCCATGGCCTCCTCCCTCGACCAGGCCGGGCCGGTCACCCGCACCGTCGAGGACTCGGCGCTGCTGCACCAGCTCATCGGCCAGTACGACCCGAAGGACTCCACGTCGCTCGACGGCGGCTTCGGCGACTTCGTGGCAGAGGCGCGACGCCAGGATGTGAAGGGCCTGCGCGTGGGCGTCATCGAGGAGCTCGAGGGCGAGGGCTTCGCCCCCGAGGTCCGCGCCCGCTTCACCGAATCCCTCGAGCTGCTCGAGCAGGCCGGAGCGGAGATCATCCGCCTCTCCTGCCCGAACTTCGAGTACGCGCTGGGCGCCTACTACCTGATCATGCCCTCCGAGGCCAGCAGCAACCTCGCCAAGTTCGACGGCATGCGCTACGGCCTGCGCGTCATCCCCGAGGGCAATGCCACCGCCGAGGCCGTCATGAAGGCCACCCGCGGCGAAGGCTTCGGCGCCGAGGTCAAGCGCCGCATCCTGCTGGGCACCTACGCCCTCTCGGCCGGCTACTACGACGCCTACTACGGCAGCGCGCAGAAGGTCCGCACCCTCGTGCAGCGTGACTTCGCCGCCGCCTACGACAAGGTCGACGTGCTGGCCTCGCCCACCGCCCCCACCGTCGCCTTCCGCTTCGGTGAGAAGACCGATGACCCGCTGGCGATGTATCTCAACGACATCGCCACCATCCCCGCCAACCTCGCGGGCGTGCCCGGCATCTCCCTGCCCAGCGGCCTCGCCGAGGACGGCCTGCCAGCCGGCATCCAGTTCCTGGCCCCCGCCCGTGGCGATGACCGCCTCTACCGGGTGGGCGGCGCCCTGGAGGCCCTGCTGGAGGACCGCTGGGGCGGACCGCTGCTGGAGAAGGCCCCCGAGCTCGCCGGAGGTGCGAACCGATGACCACCGAGACCATCGTCGACTACGACGAGGCCACCGACCGCTACGACCCGGTGCTCGGCATCGAGGTGCACGTGGAGCTCGGCACCGCCACCAAGATGTTCGACGGCGCCCCCAACGTGTTCGCCGCCGAGCCCAACACCGCGATCACCCCGGTGTCCCTGGGCCTGCCCGGCGCGCTGCCGGTGGTCAACCGCTCCGCGGTCGAGTACGCGATCAAGATCGGTCTGGCGCTGAACTGCTCCATTGCCGAGATGTGCCGCTTCGCCCGCAAGCAGTACTTCTACCCGGACCTGACCAAGAACTTCCAGACCTCCCAGTACGACGAGCCCATCGCCTTCGACGGCTGGGTCGATGTCGAGCTCGAGGACGGCGAGGTGGTGCGCGTAGAGATCGAGCGCGCCCACATGGAAGAGGACGCGGGGAAGAACACCCACATCGGCGGCGCCGCCGGACGCATCCAGGGCGCCGAATACTCCCTGGTCGACTACAACCGTGCCGGGGTGCCGCTGGTGGAGATCGTCACCCGGCCCATCCCCGGCACCGGCAAGCGTGCCGCGGGGGTCGCCGCCGCCTACGTGAAGACCCTGCGGGACATCTTCCGGGCGCTGGACGTCTCCGAGGCTCGCATGGAGCGCGGCAATGTGCGCGCCGACATCAACGTCTCCCTGCGGGAGAACCCCGAGGCGCCGCTCGGCACCCGCACCGAGACGAAGAACGTCAACTCCTTCCGTGCGATCGAGCGGGCCGTGCGCTTCGAGGTGGGCCGCCAGGCCGGCATCCTCGATGACGGTGGCAGCGTCATCCAGGAGACCCGCCACTTCCACGAGGACACCGGGGAGACCTCCTCGGGCCGCGTGAAGTCCGACGCCGAGGACTACCGCTACTTCCCCGAGCCGGACCTCGTGCCCGTGGCCCCCAGCCGCGAATGGGTCGAGGAGATCCGTGCCGCTCTGCCTGAGCTGCCCGCCGCGCGGCGCCGCCGCCTGCTGGGGGAGTGGGGCTACAGCGAGCTGGAGATGCGCGACGTCATCAACGCCGGGGCGCTCGACCTCATCGAGCAGACCGTAGCCGGGGGCGCTTCTGCCGCCACCGCCCGCAAGTGGTGGATGGGTGAGCTGTCCCGCGTGGCCAAGGATCGCGAGGTCGAGCTCGAGGAACTTCCGGTGACCCCGGCGCAGATCGTCGAGCTGCAGGCCCTGATCGACGACGGGAAGATCAACGACAAGATCGCCCGGAAGGTCCTGACCGCCGTGCTCGAGGGCAAGGGCGACCCCGCCGGGATCGTGGAGGCCGAGGGCCTCGAGGTGGTCTCCGACGACGGCGCCCTCACCGCGGCCGTGCAGCAGGCCATCGCCGATAACCCCGATGTGGTCGAGAAGATCAAGGGCGGGAAGATGCAGGCCATCGGCGCCCTGATCGGCCCGGTCATGAAGGCCACGCGGGGCCAGGCCGACGCCGGAAAGGTCCGCGAGATCATCATGTCCACGCTCGGCGTGGGGTGAGCGCGCTCGCGACGAGCTGAGCATCGGCCCGGTCCCCGCACGGGGACCGGGCCGATGCTGTGCCGTGTGCGGAGCGGACGAGCTCCCGGATCAGCGCGAGGTGCGCGCAGCCGCGATGACGACGTCCGTGCCCTCCGGAGAGATGAGCACGGTGTATGTGGCCGACGGATCTTCCGGGTTCGAGCCGTTGAGGTAGCGCGCGCCCTCGTGCACTTCCTCGGGGGAGAAGCGCTGGGAGATCGTCGCTCCGTCGGAAGACACCAGCAGTCCCTCAGAACCGTTGAATGTCTCTGACACCCAGTCCGCGATCGCCTCGGAAGAGTCGGAGAAGGAGACGCGCACGCTCCATTCGTCCAGATCGGAGACGACGATCCCCTCGGAAACGGTGAGCTCGGCATCGGGGACGATGATGCCCACGCTGCGCAGCGCCTCTTCTGCGGTCGGCTGGTCGTCGGTCATGGTGGGGTTCTCCTTCGGGCTGTGCCTGATGGTGCATCCGCTGACCGGGAGCAGCGTGGCGATCGCGCCCAGACCCGCAGTGAGCAGGACCGCTCGTCGGCTGGTCATGGCCCTGACACCTGCCGCGTGGTGCTGCCATGGAGCAAAAACTCCATGGCAAGTCCCGCGCGGTGGAGCTCGGCGAGCTGCTGGTCGGTGATTGTGGGGTCGAAGGGACCAGGAAGATCGATCGTGGTCCTCTTCCCGCCGTCCCAGTTGTACTGGTCCCGAACCGCTTTCGCGAAGGTGCGCAGTGACGCGGTGTCGGCCCCCATGAACTCTCCGGACATGTACCCCCCGGTAGTTGTCGGTTGAAGGCCAAGGTACCAGCAGCAGTCTCAACGGTGCGCGTTTCAGGCCGGCCGAGCGGGAGGCGCATCAGGTGGCGCCGCACGTCTATCGCTCCTGCTCTCCCGGTGCAAGGAGGCTGCGAGGATGTCGGGATCACCTCACACTGCCGGTCACGACTTCATCACACCGACGCGACCGGGATTGTCGGACAATCCGCACCGAAAGTTACCGGCAGGTCTCTCCTGACCTGCAGTGATATTGCGATCTGGCGGCGCGCGTTAGTCATGGAGGCCCTGCACAGGCTCTGTACAGTTTTGCTGACCCGAGTGCGAACCAGGGTGCCCGGCGCCCCGAGACGCACTAGCCCATGCCATCCAGGGCGGGATAGCCCGCCGAAGGAGAAGCACGCCCGTGAACGGGATCGACGCAGCGATCGAAGCGATCTTCGGACCGATAGCCACTTTCCTCAGCGAAGTCGTCTTCTACGAGGTTGACGTCTTCGGAGGCATTCCGATCATCGTCGTGTGGCTCATGGCCGCCGCGATCTTCCTCACCGTGTGGCTGCGCTTCCAGCCCATCACGGGCATGAAGCACTCCATCAACGTCATCCGCGGCAAGTTCACCGCCAAGACCGACCCCGGTGAAGTCTCCAGCTTCCAGGCCCTGGCCACCGAGTTGTCAGGCACCGTGGGCCTGGGCAACATCGCCGGTGTGGCCGTCGCGATCAGCTGGGGCGGCCCCGGCGCCGCCCTGTGGATTGCGATCTTCGGCTTCTTCGCCATGAGTGTGAAGATGGCTGAGGCGACGCTGGGCGTCATGTTCCGCAAGGTCAACCCCGACGGCACCACCGAGGGCGGTCCCATGCACTACCTGCGGGAGGGCATGGCACAGATCGGCTTCAAAACCACCGGCCGCGTGCTCGCCGTCATGTATGCGATCTTCGCGCTGGTGGGTGTGTTCGGCGCAGGCAACCTGTTCCAGGCCAACCAGGTCGCCATGATCGTCTCCGGGGCCACCGGCAGTGAGTTCCTGCAGTCCAACGGCTGGCTCATCGGCGTGGTCATGGCGATCTTGGCGGGTCTGGTGATCCTCGGCGGCGTGAAGTCCATCGCCCGCTGGACCTCCGCCCTGACCCCCGCGATGGCCGTGCTGTACACCCTGTGCGTGCTGCTCATCCTGGTCATGAACATCACCCAGGTCCCCGCGGCCTTCGGGCTCATCGTCACCAGCGCCTTCACTGCCGGCGGTGTCGAGGGCGGTGTCATCGGCGTGGCCGTGATCGGCATCCAGCGTGCCCTGTTCTCCAACGCCGCGGGCGTGGGCTCGGCCGGCATGGCGCACAGCGCCTCCAAGACCAAGGAGCCTGCCACCGAGGGCTTCACCGCCATGTGGGAGCCGCTCGTGGACTCCATCGGCATCTGCATGCTCACCGCCCTGGCCATCGTGGTCACCGGCGTGTACACCACCGGCAGCGAGGACGGCGTGGCCCTGACCGCCTCCGCCTTCGCCACCGTGGCCAGCTGGTTCCCGATCCTGCTGACCGTGGCCGTGGCGCTGTTCGGCTTCTCCACCGTGCTGGCCTACGAGTACTACGGCGAGCTGAACGCCATGTACCTCTTCGGCTCCAACAACGGCGTGAAGATGGGCTTCCGCGTCATCTGGGTGCTGGCCGTGATCGTCGGCGCCGCGATCTCCCTGGACTCCGTGGTCGCATTCTCCGACGCCATGTTCTTCCTGATGTCGATCCCGAACCTGCTGGGCATCTACTTCCTGGCGCGGACCGTGCGGCTGGAGATCCTGCGCCACAAGTACCGCGTGAACGTCGGCGCGCTCACCGAGGTGCCCCCCGAGCTGCAGGTTGGCATGGGCTCCCATGAGCCCACCGAGGAGCAGGTCCGCACCGAGCGCGAGCGCACCTACACCGAGGAGATGCGCCTGGAGGAGCTGCACCGCAAGCTCGCCGAGGACCCTGGCTTCCCGGTGCGCGCCGACCATCACGACGAGACGCTCTCCTCGCCGATGGGCGACCCCGACCATGAGCGATGGACTGCTCCGGCCGCCGATGGGCCGGCCGATGCGGTCCCGGAGACCGCGGCCGATGGCACTGTCGGCGGGGCCTCCGATGGTGACGTGCCCCCGGCGCGCAGCTGATCCTCTGTGGGGCGGCGGTGAACCCCACCGCCGCCCCGCTTCTCTCTCACCGCCCGCCCCTTCTCTCAGCACGGATGGTCCCCATGTCAGGTCTTGACGCCGCTATCGAAGCTGTCTTCGCACCGATCGCCGGTGTGCTCTCCGCGATCGTGTTCTTCGAACTGCCGATCTTCGGCGGCATCCCCGTGGTGGTCATCTGGCTCGCCGCGAGCGCCGTGTTCTTCACCGTGTGGCTGCGCTTCCAGCCCATCACCGGAGCGAAGCACTCTCTGGCCGTGATCCGCGGGCGCTTCGCCGCCAAGACCGACCCCGGTGAGGTCTCGAGTTTCCAGGCCCTGGCCACCGAGCTGTCCGGCACCGTGGGGCTGGGCAATATCGCGGGGGTGGCCATCGGCATCACCGTCGGCGGCCCCGGCGCGGCGCTGTGGATCGCCCTGTTCGGCATCTTCGCGATGAGCGTCAAGATGGCTGAGGCGGTGCTCGGCAACAAGTACCGCACCGTACTCGAGGACGGCAGCACCGTCGGCGGCCCGATGTACATGCTGCGCGAGGGCTTCGCCGAGATCGGCTGGAAGAAGCTCGGAATCGCGATGGGCGCGGTGTATGCGGTGCTCGCGCTGATCGGCATGCTTGGCGGCGGCAACATGTTCCAGGCCAACCAGGTCACCATGATCATCTCCGACGCCTTCGGAGAGGAGTCCTTCCTGGCGCAGAACAACTGGGTGGTGGGCGTGGTGCTGGCCGCCATGGTCGCGGTGGTGGTGCTGGGCGGCGTCACCTCTATCGCCCGCTGGACCTCGCGGATCACGCCGTACATGGCGATCGCCTACATCCTGTGCGTGCTCGTGATCGTCGCGGTGAACCTGCCGCAGATCCCCGCAGCGCTCGGAGAGATCATCGTCGGCGCCTTCAACCCCCAGGGCGTGGCGGGAGGCGCGGTGGGCGTGGCCGTCGTCGGGATCCAGCGTGCCCTGTTCTCCAACGCTGCCGGGGTGGGCACCGCCGCCATGAGCTTCTCCGCCACCAAGACCCGGCACACCGCCTCCGACGGCTACACCGCCATGTGGGGTCCGCTGATCGACTCTGTCGTGGTATGCATGCTCACCGCCGTGGCGATCGTGGTCACCGGCGTGCACACCGTGGAGGACGCCGAGGACGGCGTGGTGCTGACCGCCTCGGCCTTCGGGACGGTCGCGGACTGGTTCCCGGTGCTGCTGACGATCATCGTGTTCCTGTTCGGCTTCTCCACGCTGCTGAGCTACTCGTTCTTCTGCGAGATGCTCGCGACCTACCTGTTCGGCCCCACCCGCGCGGTGCGGATGACCCTGCGCGTGGTGTACGTGCTGCTCGTGGTGGTGGGGGCCTCGATCTCCATGACCTCGATGGTGGCCTTCGCCGATGCGACGACGTTCCTGGTCACGATCCCGAACCTCATCGGCCTGTACGTGCTGGCGAAGGTGGTGCGCCTGGAGGTGCTGCGCTACCGCTACCGCGTCGAGACCGGCGTCATCGAGGAGATCGAGGACGAAGACCTGCGGGTGGGCATGGGCGATCACGAGCCCACCGAGGAGCAGGTCCGGTCCGAGCGGGAGCGCACCCGCACCGAGGAGATGCGGCTGGAGGAGCTGCACCGGAGGCTCGAGGCGGACCCGGAGTGGCCCCACAGCTACAACAAGGACTGACCGCGCCGACTGAGGTGGGCAGGGCCCCGCACGAGACGCGGCGCCTATCTCGGGCACATCGGCCCATCGCCCGCGGTTCCGCGCTATCCACCGCGAGGGAGTCATTCTGAGCCAGAAAGTGGCTCAGAATGACTCCCTCGCGAGCGGGGTCGAGCAGCCCAGGCCGACGATCGTGCCCCTCCTGGCGCACGGGCCCGTCGGCGTCAGAAGCCTTCGGCGCGGTTCTGGTGTCAGCACTGATGTCCATGTTTGCGATGAGCGGAGTGCGGGCCCCAGGTGAACCTCGCTGCAGGATCCTCGCCTCATCCCGCATGGTGACACCCGTGTTCCGAATCGCGGACGCCGCGTAGGATCAGCTCATGCCTCAGCTCCGTTCTCGCACCTCAACCCACGGCCGCAACATGGCGGGGGCCCGCGCCCTGTGGCGCGCCACCGGCATGGAGACCTCTGACTTCGGCAAGCCCATCGTTGCGATCGCGAACTCCTACACTCAGTTCGTCCCCGGCCACGTGCACCTGAAGAACATGGGCGACCTCGTGGCCGGCGCCGTCAAGGAGGCCGGGGGCATCGCCCGCGAGTTCAACACCATCGCGGTGGACGACGGCATCGCCATGGGCCACGGCGGGATGCTCTACTCCCTGCCCAGTCGCGACATCATCGCCGACAGCGTCGAGTACATGGTCAACGCCCATTGCGCCGACGCGCTCGTGTGCATCTCAAACTGCGACAAGATCACCCCCGGCATGCTCATGGCCGCGATGCGCCTGAACATCCCGGTCATCTTCGTCTCCGGCGGGCCGATGGAATCCGGCAAGCCCGTCGACGGGGTCGTCGAGCATCGCATGGACCTCATCGACGCGATCATCCACAGCGCCGATGACACCGTCACCGACGCCGAGCTCGCCGATATCGAGGACAGCGCCTGCCCCACCTGCGGCTCCTGCTCCGGCATGTTCACTGCGAACTCCATGAACTGCCTGACCGAGGCGCTCGGCCTCTCCCTGCCCGGAAACGGCACCACCCTCGCCACGCATGCCTTCCGCAAGCAGCTGTTCCTCGACGCCGGCACCAAGATCGTCGAGCTCGCCAAGCGTTGGTACGACGAGGACGATGACTCCGTGCTGCCGCGCAGTATCGCCACGAAGGCCGCGTTCACGAACGCCATGGCACTGGACGTGGCGATGGGCGGCTCCACCAACACCGTGCTGCATATCCTCGCCGCCGCGATCGAGGGGGAGGTGGACTTCGGGCTGGAGGACATCGACCGGCTCTCCCGCTCCGTGCCCTGTCTGTCCAAGGTCGCGCCGAACGGCACCGCGCACGTCGAGGACGTCCATCGCGCCGGGGGGATCCCTGCGATCCTCGGCGAGCTGGATCGCGCCGGGCTGCTGGACCACACGGTCCACGCCGTGCACTCCCCGGACCTCGCGACCTGGCTGAAGGACTGGGACATCCGCGGTGGCTCCCCGACGAAGGAGGCCGAGGCGCTCTTCCATGCCGCTCCCGGCGGGGTGCGCACCACCCAGGCGTTCTCCACCACCAACACCTGGGAGTCCCTGGACACCGACGGGGAAGGCGGCGTGATCCGCGCCGTGCCGCATGCCCACACCAAGGATGGCGGGCTGTGTGTGCTCACGGGCAACCTCGCCAAGGACGGCTGCGTCATCAAGACCGCCGGTATCACCGAGGACCTCTTCCACTTCGAAGGCACTGCCGTGGTGTGCGATTCGCAGGAAGAAGCGGTCCAGAAGATCCTGGACAAGACCGTGAAGGCCGGGGATGTGGTGGTGATCCGCTACGAGGGACCGCAGGGCGGGCCCGGCATGCAGGAGATGCTCTACCCGACGTCATTCCTCAAGGGTCGGGGCCTGGGCAAGGACTGCGCGCTCATCACCGACGGCCGCTTCTCCGGCGGCACCAGCGGCGTGTCCATCGGCCACATCTCCCCGGAAGCTGCCGAAGGCGGGCTCATCGGTCTCATCGAGGACGGCGACCGGATCGTCATCGACGTGGACAAGCGCCTGCTGGAGCTGCAGGTTGACGACGAGGAGATCGCCCGGCGGCGCGAGGCCAAGGGCCCGCTGCCGTGGCGTCCGGAGCAGCGTGAGCGTCACGTCTCCCAGGCGCTCAAGGTCTACGCCCACCTGGTGCGCTCGGCGACCTACGGCGCAACCCGTCGGCCGCTGGACTGACCTGCGCACACACCGCGGCGCCCGCCCCATGGCCCCGGGCCTGACCGTGGCGCCCGTCGGTCGCTGTCCTTACCCCGGTTTCGCGGGTCGATTCGGCCGGTTTGTTCCACCAGCGGGAACAGAACGGCGGAGTCGCTGGTACAGAATCGCGGTGTCGCTGACGAGGGCACCCCATCCGTGTATCACGGGTGATACGGTGTCGGCATGAGCACCGTCACTATCCGGGATCTTCGCAACCGCAGTGCTGATGTCCTGCGGCGGGTCGATGACGGTGAACGCCTCATCGTCACGCGCGACGGCGAGCCCGTGGCATCGCTCGGCCAGGTACCCCGGCGGCCGCTCTCGGTAGAGCAACTCCGTGAGCGTCGGCGCCACCTGCCGCGAGTCGATGCAGCTGCTCTGCAGTCCGACCTCGACGACGTGATCGATCCAGCGCTGTGAACGGCCCCCGAGGAGTGGAAGACCGCGCGTCGGAAGGCATCATTGACACCTCAGTTCTGCTCGATCTGATGGAGTGCGACGCCCAGACGTTGCCACATCGGCCTTACATCACAGCGATCACCCTTGCTGAGCTTTCGGTGGGGTCGCTCGTGGCGAGAACTGACGCCGAACGGGCACATCGGCAGGCCCACCTGCAGCAGGCGGAAGCGGATTTCGAACCGTTGCCCTTCGATGCCGCGGCTGCGCGTGCGTTCGGCCGCGTCGCGTCGTCGCTCCGCAGCGTTGGCCGAAAACCTCAGGCCCGTGCGTACGACGCCGTGATCGCTGCCATTGCACTCTCCCAGGATCTGCCCCTGTATACCGCGAATCCTGCGGACTTCGACGGCATTGAAGGCCTCGACGTGCGCACCGTACGCCGCTGACCCGGCCACAGGGCGGACAGTCCGTTCCCACCGCATCGAATCGGCTCTTGTGTTCCACCAGCGGGAATAGGACGGCGGAGTCGCTGGTACAGAGTCGCGGATCCGAGGGGGTGGGGCTGACAGAGCGTAGCGCGGGCCGACGGAGCGAACGGGCCAGCGGACCGATAGGGCTGTCGGGGGAGCGGCGCAGCCGTCGGGGGAGCGGCGCCCCGAGTCCGGCCCCTGGGCTGACCCCTGACCCTGCAGACACCGAGGCGCCCGCCGGAGGATCCGACGGGCGCCGCGGTGCGTCAGCGGTGCTGATCAGCCGTTCTTCTTGCCCTTCTCCCAGCCCACGGTGGACCAGTCGGTGCTGAGGAACAGCTTGGGCCCGAAGTTCGCCAGGCCCTCCTTGTACGCCATGATCGACGGGCCGTTCCACAGCGGCATCATCGCGCACAGCTCCTGGAACTTCTTCTCGCACTCATTGGCGATCTTCGCGCGCTCCTCGATCTCCGGGGAGACCGAGGCCTGCGGGATCATCTCATCGATCTCATCGGAGCCGGTACCGGTCATGTTCGAGGTGGACTCCGAGTCGAAGAACTGCTTGACCACGCCCGTCGGATCCGATCCCACGGTGTAGCCCATCATCACCAGCTGGAACGCCTGATCGGCCATCACCTGGCCGAAGTCGCCCGAGCCGCGCGCATCGATCTCGGCGTTGAACCCGATGTTCTGCAGCTGTTTCTGCAGGGTCTGGACGATCGCGTTCGTGATCGGATCATCACCGAAGGTCGTGATCGTCATGTCCAGCGTCTCACCGTCCTTGCTGCGCGGGCCATCGCCCTCTGCCACCCAGCCGGCATCCTCCAGGGTCTTCTTCGCCGCCTCGACGTCATGCTCGAACGGGTAGTTGTCCTGGTAGTGGGGGCTGAACGGCATGAGCATCCACGAGCCCGGGGTCTCCTCGGACCAGTCGATGCCGTTGAAACGGATGGACGCGAGCTCCTCGCGGTTCACGCCCTGGTAGATCGCCTTGCGAACCTCGATGTCGCTGAGGTGCCCCTTGGTGGTGTTGAAGTTGATGCCGGAGATCGACATGGTCTGGGAGCGCCGGATGTCGATCCCCTCCATGTCCTTGACCTGCTCGAAGCGGTTCGCGTTCCCCACCGCGGTGCCGTCGATCTCACCGTTCTTGAACGCCGGGATCGTGGCGCTGGACTCCATCTGAACCCACACGATCTTGTCCAGCTTCGGCTTCTCGCCCCACCAGTTCTCATTGGGCACGAGGGTCACGCGCTTCTGCACGGTGTCCAGCTTCTCCAGCGTGAACGGGCCGATCATCCACTCCGGGTGCAGATCATCCACGAACCCGTCGTTGAACAGCTCGGGCGTGTTGATCGCGGGGTGGAAGGTGCCGGAGAACAGGTCCTGCCACGGCTGGTAGGGCTCGCGCATGGTGACCACAGCCTGGAAGTCATCCTCCCCGGCCTCGACCTTCTCGATGCGGTCATAGCCCTCGGTGGAGACGGCGTCGATGGTCTTGTCCTCGCCGTTCATCATCTTCCACTGGTTCTCGAACACCTTCCAGTCGTAGGGGGTGCCGTCGTTGAACTTCGCCTCGGGATTCAGGGTGTACGTGATGACGTGCTTCTCCCCGGAGTCGTCGTACTGCGCATCGGTGCAGAACTCCTCACGCAGCACGGGGGTGCCGTCGGCCTCGTACTTCCACACGCCGGAGACATCCATGGCGGCGTAGATGTTGGAGTTGTCCACGTTGTTGCCGGAGTTGTTCCAGCCGAAGTAGTTCGGGCCCAGGGCGCTGATGGTCAGGGTCAGCGTGCCGCCCTGCTCCAGCTCGGAGACGTCCTTGGGGTTATGGGCCATGAGCTCCTCGAGGTTGCTGTCCGCGGTGGCCGCGGTGCCGCCGCCATCGGAGCCGCCGCCACCGGAGGTGGTGTCGCGCTCCTGGGAGCACGCCGCCAGCGCGGTCGCGGCCAGGGCCGACGCGCCCACCAGGCCGGCACGGCGAGAGAAGCGGAAGGTCACGGGGTGGATCATCAGAGGGTCCTTTCCTCGAGGGGGGAGTGTGCAACTAGGGATTCAGAGGGGAACAGACATGCGGAGGAATGGTCATCGGCGACCTCCACCAGAGGTGGTTCCGCCTCCCGACACCGGGCACGCGCCTCCTCCGGCAGCTGCGCATACAGCGGGCAGCGGGAGGAGAAGGAACAGCCGGAGGGAGTCTGCAGGGGCGAGGGCAGATCGCCGGAGAGGATGATCCTCTGGCGCCGCTCCTCAACCACGGGATCAGGCACCGGGATCGCGGAGATCAGTGCCTTGGTGTACGGGTGCGAGGGCGCATCGAAGATCTTGTCCACCTGCCCGTATTCGACGATCTTGCCCAGGTGCATCACGGCTACGCGGTCGGCGATGTGCCGGACGACGGACAGGTCGTGCGCCACCAGCATGTAGCTGAGCCCGAGGCGGTTGCGCAGGTCATCGAGCATGTTCAACACGCCCGCCTGGATCGAGACGTCCAGGGCGGAGACCGGCTCGTCCAGCACGATCAGCTTGGGGTTGATCGCCAGTGCCCGGGCGATCGCGATGCGCTGACGCTGACCGCCGGAGAACTGCACGGGGAAGCGGTTGGCGTGATCGGGTTGCAGCCCCACCAGGCGCAGCAGCTCGAATACCCGCTCCCGCACCCGCTTGTGGTCCCAGCCCATGATCTCCAGCGGCTCCGAGATCACCTCGAACACGGTGAAGCGAGGATCCAGGGAGCTGAGCGGATCCTGGAACACCATCTGCACGGTCTTGCGGACCTCGCGGGTGAACTTCTCCCCGCTGCCGTCATCGGACCGCTTGTTGGAGGCCCCGTTGATGGTGATGCGACCGGGCTGCTGGCGGTTCATCTCCATGATCTCCAGCAGCGTGGTGGTCTTGCCGGAGCCGGATTCGCCAACGAGCGCCAGGCATTCGCCCTCGCGGATGTCGAAGCTGACACCGTCCACCGCGCGCACCGTACCGATCCGCCGCTTGACCAGCGCTCCCTCGGTGAGCGGGAAGTGCTTCTTCACGTCCTCGACGCTGAGCACGGTGGTCCGCTGCTCACGCTCGGCACGGTCGATCTGCTCATGCTCGGTGGTGTCCGCCGCGAACAGCTCGGTGGTGTCGACCGCTCCGGAGACCAGCTCGTCGCTGCGTACGCACGCGGCCAGGTGCCGGTCGCTCACCTCGCGCAGGTCCGGCTCGCCGTCGGTGCAGGCCTCGGTGGCCAGCGGGCAACGGGGTGCGAAGGTGCAGCCCGTCGGTTCGGTCAGCAGGTTCGGCGGCTGGCCGTCGATCGTGGCCAGCGGTCCATTGGCGTACCGGTCCACGCGCGGCACCGAGCGGATCAGGCCGATCGTGTAGGGCATGCGAGGGGTGGCGAACAGCTCATGGGTCTCGGCGTACTCCACGGGCCGACCGCCGTACATGACCAGCACATTGTCCGCGAACCCGGCGATCACGCCGAGGTCGTGGGTGATCATGATGACGGCGCAGCCGGTGAGCTCATTGGCCTGCCGCAGCACCTCCAGGATCTGCGCCTGGATCGTGACATCCAAGGCAGTGGTGGGCTCATCGCAGATCAGGACGCTGGGCTCATTGGCCATCGCGATCGCGATGAGCACACGCTGACGCATCCCACCAGAGAACTGGTGCGGGTAGGCCTTCAGCCGATCCTCGGGCGAGGGGATGCCCACCTTGGTCAGCAGTTCCACCGCGCGTTCGCGTCGGCGGGCCTTGGACCAGGAGGGGTTGTGGATGCGGATCGCATCGTCCAGCTGTCGGCCGATGGTGTACACCGGCGTCAGGGAGCTCAGCGGGTCCTGGAACACCATCGACAGCTCGCTGCCGCGGTAGGCGCACATCTGCTTGTCCGACAGGGTCACGAGGTTCTGATCCTGGAACCGCACCTCGCCGCGCACCGTCGCGGTAGGCGCCAGCAGCCCCATGATCGCCATCGAGGTCACGGACTTGCCGGACCCGGATTCCCCCACGATTCCGAGCACCTCGCCGGGGCGCAGATCGAAGTTCACGCCCCGCACTGCGTGGACGGTGCCGTTCTCGCTGTTGAAGCTGACGTGGAGGTCCCGCACGGACAGCACCGGGTCCGCATCGTGGTCGTAGCGGTGGCGGCGAGGCGCGGTGAACACCCCGGCAGTGCCGTCCCGCGTGACGTGATCCGCCTGGATCAGCTCCTGATCGGAGTCGGGCTCGAGCACATCCTTGCTGGCGCCGAGGGGGTTGCCGATGGTCGGGAAGGGGGAGTGTTCGGTCATGAGGCGGTACCTGCGGAGAGGGAGGCGGGATCCAGGGCATCGCGCAGGCCGTCGTTGATCAGCGCGAGCGGGATCGTGATGAAGAAGAGGGTGACCACGGGGGCCCAGAACAGCCACCACTGGGTCTCGAGCATGGTGGAGGCCTGCGCGATCATCAGCCCCAGCGAGGTGTCGGGGATCTTCACGCCGATCCCGATGAAGGAGTAGGCGACCTCGGAGAGGATCGCGCCCCAGATGCCCATGGTCACGTTGAGCACCACCAGGGAGGCGATGTTCGGCACGAGGTGGCGGCGGATGATCCGGGCGGGGTGGATGCCCATGTAGCGGGCGGCGCGCACGTAGTCCAGCTGGACCAGCGACATCGACAGGCCGCGGATCAGGCGGGCGGTGCCCATCCAGCCGAAGACGATCAGCAGCACCGCCAGGGTGAACCAGCCGCCGCCGCGCCCGTTCATGAGGATCGCCACCAGGATCAGCACCGGCATCATGATCAGCGTCTCGAGGACGAACAGGATGATCTTGTCCACCCAGCCGCCGAAGTAGGCCATCGTGGTGCCGATCAGCGCGGCCAGGATCGGGGTGATCACCCCGACCAGGAATCCGATCATGAGGGACTTCTGCAGGCCGCGCACCAGCAGCGCGTACACATCGGCCCCGGCGACGTTGGTGCCGAACCAGTGGACGGCGCTGGGAGCCTCACCGCCGGCCGCGAAGGGGTCCAGATCGTCGTAGGACCACTTGTTGGGGAGGTTCCCGAAGATCGCGAACAGCACCACGAGGCTGAGGATGATCAGGCCGATGGTGGCCGGCTTGTTGCGGAAGAACCGCTTGACGATGATGCGGCGCTTGTTGAGGTAGACGGAGGCTCCGTCCGGCGTGTTCTCGGATGCCGCGGGGGAGGCAGGGGTGGTGGTCTGGGTGCTCATGCAAGCCTCACTCGGGGATCGACCAGCACGATCGCGAAGTCCGCGAGGATCGCGCCGATGGCGAAGATGACAGCGCCGTAGGCGGTCATCGCCACAGCGACGTTGACGTCCTGGTTGGCGATGGCCTGGATGGACCACACGCCCAGGCCCGGCCAGTTGAAGATCGTCTCGGCGAAGAAGGAGCCGGTGAAGATCGCGGGGATCGTGAAGGCGATCGACTGGGCGACAGGGATGAAGGAGACCTTCAGCGCGTGGCGACTGATGGCCTGGGCGCGCGTGAGGCCGGTGGCTCGGGCAGTGCGCACGAAGTCCGCATTGATGTTGTCCAGCAGGTACTGGCGCTGAGAGACCTGGTAACCGGCCCAGCCCAGCACCGTCATGGCGAACGTGGGCACGGCATAGTGCGCCGCGAGATCCAGCAGCACCGGCCAAAAGCCCTGCACGCCGTCGCTCGAGATGCCGGTGACGAAGAAGATCCGCTGCCCGGCGGCCTTGTTGATCATGATCGCCCCCAGCTGCACCACGAGGTACGCGACGGGTGCGGGGACCACGAAGGTGAAGTACGAGTAGCCGGTGATCACGCGATCGCCGATGGAGTACTGACGGGTGGCCGTCCAGACACCGAGCGCGACGCCGATGATCAGGGTGAGGACGATCGTGGCAAGGGTCAGCGAGGAGGAGACCAGCACGCGGGCGCCGAACTCGGCGTTGACGTAGCTGGAGTTGGGCGAACGGCCCCAGTCCCAGTGCAGCAGCACATTGCCGAGCCAATCGATGTACCGCTCGAGGGCGGATTTCTCGGGGTCCAGCCCCAGGTAGCGCAGACGCTCGGTGATCTGCTCCTCGGTCAGAGGAGGGGTCTGCTGTTCGAACTGCCGCCCTGGGCGAAGGAAGGTGACCGCCAGAAAATAGGCGGCCGTGGTCGCGGCGAACACCATGGCGATGTAGACCGCGATCCTCTTGGCGAGGTACCTGACCATGCACTGCTCCGTGCTGCTGTGATGTGGATCGCTTTATCGGGAGGGTAGACCCCTCCGGGACCTTCGTCTGACGAAAAGCACTTGACAGATGTCGGATTCGTCAGCCGCACCTCCCGCTCAGCGGAAGTTAACCCAGGTCATAGGAGGTTTTCAGGGCTTGGTTGCCGGAAGGTCACGAAGTTGTCACAAGCCGGGGCGTCGTGAATTGGGCGGTCGATAAGACGTCGATGCAAGGCGAAGAGTGTGTGTGGATATGGTGATCGGGACCGCGCTCGGCGGAACGCACGATGCCTGGCGCGTCCATCCCGACCCCGGAAGGAACCCCGCGTGCCGCCCATCGACCAGATGATCGAATCCGTCGTCGGTCCTGTCGCCGATGTCCTGTCCGCCATCGTCTTCTACGAGCTGCCGATCTTCGGCGGTGTCCCCGTGATCGTCCTGTGGCTGATGGCCGCGGCGCTGTTCCTCACCGTCTGGCTGCGCTTCCAGCCCATCACGGGATTCAAGACCTCGATCGGCGTGATCCGCGGCCGCTTCACCCGCAAGACCGACCCCGGTGAGGTCTCAAGCTTTCAGGCCCTGGCCACCGAGCTGTCCGGCACCGTGGGTCTGGGGAACATCGCGGGCGTGGCCGTGGCGGTCTCTGTCGGCGGCCCCGGCGCAGCGCTGTGGATCGCGATCTTCGGCGTGCTCGGCATGAGCGTGAAGATGGCCGAGGCGACGCTGGGCTCGAAGTACCGCAAGGTCACCGAGGACGGACGTGTCATCGGCGGCCCCATGCACTACCTGCGCGACGGCCTGCGGGACGTCGGCTGGCCCCGTCTGGGCGCGGCGCTCGCCGTGCTGTACGCGATCTTCACGCTGCTGGGCGTGTACGGCGCTGACCTGTTCCAGTCCAACCAGGTCGCCGCGATCGTCGCCGACTCCTCGGGCAGCACGTTCCTGCAGGACAACAACTGGGTGATCGGCCTGGTGATCGCCGTACTGGTGGGCATCGTGATCCTCGGCGGCGTGCGCTCAATCGCCACGTGGACCTCGCGCATCACCCCCGCCATGGCGCTGCTGTACTTCCTGTCGGTCCTGGCCGTGTGCCTGGTGAACATCGCCGATGTCCCCGCGGCGCTCGGCTCCATGGTCAGCGGCATGGTGACCGGCCAGGGAGTCGCCGGGGGCATCATCGGCGTGGCCGTCATCGGCATCCAGCGGTCCCTGTTCTCGAACGCCGCTGGTGTGGGCACCGCCGGCTTCGCCCATGCGGCCTCCAAGACCAAGCACCCCGCGACCGAGGGGTACACCGCCATGTGGGAGCCGCTGATCGACTCGGTGGTCGTCTGCATGCTTACCGCCACCGCGATCGTGGTCACCGGGTCGCACACCGCCGGTGCCACCGACAATGCCGAGGGCGTGGCGATCACCGCTGCCGCCTTCGGCACCGTCGCCAGCTGGTTCCCGTACCTGCTGGCGGTGGCCGTGACTATGTTCGGCTTCTCCACCGTTCTCGCCTACGCCTACTACGGCGAGCAGGCGCTCGTGTACCTGCTGGGGGACAAGGGCTGGGTGCGGAACCTGTTCCGCATCGTGTGGGTGATCGGCCCCATCCTGGGTGCGTCTGCGACGCTGGATGCGGTGATCGCCTTCGCCGATGCGTCCTTCTTCCTCATGGCGATCCCGAACCTGCTGGGCATCTACTTCCTGGCGCGCGTGCTGCGCCTGGAGATCCTGCGCTTCGGCTACCGCACTGACACCGGCGCGATCCCCGTGATCGAGGACCCGGATCTGCGGGTGGGCATGGGCTCGCATGACCCCACCGAGGAGCAGGTCGCAGCCGCACGCGCCGAGGAAGAGGCGGAGCGGGAGCGTCTGGCGGACCTGCACCGTCGGCTCAACGAGGATCCGGACTGGCGCCGGTCTCACTGAGCAGGCGGCGCGGGCCGGGCGGCGCGGGGCTTCTGCGCGGTGGGAGCTCAGGCGCCGACAGCGGCGTCGTAGCGGTCCAGCACGAGCTGCGTGATCAGCGGGTGATCGCCCAGCGGTGCCGCCACCACATCCGCCCCCGCGCTTTCGAGCCGGGACTGGAAATGTCCGGGGGAGAGCAGGTAGCTCGCGAGTGCCACCCGACCCGATGGTGACGCGGCCCGCGCAGACGCCACCGCCTCGACGACCGACGGGTCTGCTGCGGCGATGAAAGCGGTGATCACATCGCGGCCCAGCTCGGCAGCGAGCAGCTGCGCCATCTGCCGGGCCATGTCCTGGCCCGCAGCATCCCGCGTCCCGGCCGCCGCCATCACCACGGCGTCCTCCTCGCGGGCCCCTGCCTCGGTGAGCCGCTCGGCCATGACCTGGGCCAAGCGCGGATCCGGTCCCAGCGGCCCGGTGGAGCACGCCGCCTGACCTGCGACGGCCGCCGCAATGTCGCAGCCCACGTGATAACCCGTGGATAACAGCAGCGGCACCACCACGGCGCGCGGCATCGCATCGTCGCGAGTGCGTGGATCAGCATCCGGACCGGCCCAGCGGGCCACGGCGTCCTCCACCGCAGGTTCCTGCACATCCACATAGGCCTCGCGCACCGGCACATCGGGACGGGCCGCGGCGACGCGCTGCAGCATCGCGCGGACCACGTCGCGGCCCTCGCGGGAGCGGGTGCCGTGTGCGCAGCCGATCAGCACCGGCGGCAGTCCTGCAGCGGTGCGAACCCCGTCGGCCCCGGTGGCGCCATCCGCCCCCGTCGCGCCATCCTCGCTGAGGGCCCGGTCATCTCCGGCGGCGAGGGCCTGCCGTCCAGAACCCTGCAGCTCCCCACCCTCCGCGGTGCCCTCCTCCGCCGCGGCAGGGGAGAGGAACCCGTTGACGGCCGTGCGGCCGACCACGATCACCGCCGGATGTCCGATGCCGGAGGCCTGGACGCGCTGCACGATAGTGCCGAGCGTGCCGCGCACCTCACGCTGCTCAGGCAACGTGGCGTTCTGCACCACCGCCACCGGGGTCGCCGGGTCGATGCCGTTCAGCTGTGTCTGTGCCACCAGGCGCGGCAGCCATGCCACGCCCATCAGGAGCACGGTCGTGGTTCCCGGATCGCGCAGGGCCGCGAGATCCGCGGGCCCCAGATCGCCGTGGGCATTGACCACATGCACCGCCACCGCCGTGCCGCGATGAGTCACCGGGATCCCCGCGGCGGCCGGTCCTGCGATGGCGGACGTCACCCCGGGCACCACCTGGACGGGCACGTCCGCGGCCTGGCAGGCCATGACCTCCTCGCCGCCGCGGCCCAGCACGAACGGGTCCCCGCCCTTGAGGCGCACCACGCGGTGCCCGGCACGGGCCTTCTGCACGAGCAGCTCTCCGATGCCCTCCTGGGAGAGGGAGTGCGCCCCCGGGGCCTTGCCCACGCCGATCACCTCGACGTGCTGCTCGAGCAGCTCCGTGATCCCCGCGGGTCCCAGGCGGTCGACGACCACCACATCGGCCTGCTGCAGCAGCGCAAGGCCGCGCACGGTGAGCAGATCCCAAGCCCCGGGCCCCCCGCCGATGAGGGCGACGGACCCGGGCTCTAGGCGGATATCGGTGAGGGCCTCGGCGTTCAGGCGCGGCATCAGGCGGCGGAGCCCGGCAGGGGGCGCGGAGCCGTGGCCACGTGAATCACGCCGTCACGGACCTCGGTGTCGAACACGCGGATCGGGTGCTTCTGAGCGCCCGCGGCATCGAGCACCTCGCCGGTCTCGAGGTTCCAGGTCTGCTTGTACATGGGGGAGGCGAGAGTGGGGATTTCGTGCGCCTCGTCCTCGACAGTGATCCGGCGGGTGCCCACCAGGCCGCGGGAGAGGATGTTCGTCTCCGAGTACGGGTCGTACTGCTGGACGGCGTGCACGGAGCCGTCGTCCAGCAGGAACACGCCGATCTGCGTCCCATCGGGCAGCAGGGCAGCGGCGCCGCGCTCCACGCTCAGCGCCTGCACGGCGCAGATCTCGATCGTCTCGCCACTCGTGGCGGTGGTGTCGGTGCTCATCGCAGGTCTCCTTCAGTCCGTCGCTCGCGCGCCGCTCAGATGTCCAGCTCGGCCTCGGCCGTGCCGGGATGGGCCATGGCGTGCTCGCGGGCCGCGAGCGGGGTGGGGTAGGTGTCCGTCTCGCCCTCCATCGCCGGGCGGGCCTGGCCACGCTCGATGACGTACCGCAGATTCGGATCCGACTTCTCGGGGGCGTTGACGAAGGAGACGAACTTCGCGCGGCGCTCCGGGTCGTTCACGGCCTCCGCCCACTCATCGACATAGGAGTCCACGTGACGCTGCATGGCCTCCTCGAGCTGCTCTCCGATCCCGAGCGAATCGTCCACGATCACGCGGCGCAGCTCCTCGATGCCGCCCTCGTACTCCTCGACCCAGCGGGCGGTGCGCTGCAGCTTGTCGGCCTCCCGCACGTACAGCATGAGGAAGCGGTCGATGCAGCGCACCAGGCGCTCGTCGTCCAGATCCTCCACCAGCAGTTTGCCGTGCGCGGGGTTCATGCCGCCGTTGCCGCCCACGTACAGGTTCCAGCCCTTCGTGGTGGCGATGACACCGACGTCCTTGGCCTGCGCCTCCGCGCACTCGCGGGCGCAGCCGGAGACGGAGATCTTCAGCTTGTGCGGGGAGCGCAGACCCCGGTAGCGCTTCTCGAGCGCGACGGCGAGGGTGGTGGAGTCCTGCACGCCGAAGCGGCACCAATTGGTGCCCAGGCACGCCTTGACCATGCGCAGCGACTTGCCGTATGCGTGGCCGGACTGGAATCCAGCGGCGACCAGACGCTCCCAGATCTCCGGCAGCTGCTCGAGGCGCGCGCCGAACATGCCGATGCGCTGGGCGCCGTTGAGCTTGACGTACAGCCCGTAGTCCTTGGCCACCTGGGCGATGACCATCAGGCCCTCGGGGGTGACCTCACCGGCGGGCATCGCGGGGATCACCGAGTAGGTGCCGTCCTTCTGGATGTTCGCCATCACGAAGTCGTTGGTGTCCTGGATGGCGCCCAGCTGGCGGCCGACGGGGTTGTGGCGCCGGCCCGTGATCGCGCCCAGGGTGGACAGGATCGAGGCGACCACGGGGCGGCACACCGCGCAGCCGCGCCCGCCGTTGCCGTGGGCGGCGATGACATCGCTGAAGGTGTCCTCGCCGCCGGCCTCGACGAGCTTGAACAGCTCGGCGCGGGAGTGGTCGAAGTGCTCGCACAGGGCGTGGGAGACCTCGATGCCGGACTTCGCCAGCTCCTGGTTCAGCAGCTTCGTCAGAGTGGGCACGCAGGAGCCGCACACGGTGCCGGCCGTGGTGCATTCCTTGACCGCGCCCAGGGTGTGGCAGCCCTGCTCGGTGACGGCCCGGCGCACAGTGCCGGCGTCCACGTTGTTGCACGAGCACACGGTCGCGTCGTCCGGCAGCTCCGCCCCAGCCATCGCGTCACCGCCGCCGTCGGGGGCGATCACGGCCGATGGGTCAGCACCGAGCTTGCGCCCCACGAGTGGGCGCAGCTGGGAGAACAGCTCGATGTCGCCGACGAATACGCCGCCCAGCAGCACCTGGGCGTCATCGCTCATGACGAGCTTGCGGTACATGCGGTGCACGGGGTCCACGAAGGAGACCTCGAGCGCGCCGGGGGAGAGGGCGTTGACGTCACCGAAGGCGGCGGCGTCCACGCCCACGCCCTTGAGCTTGGTGCCGTCGTCCTTGCGCTGGTGGGTGCGCTTGCGGCCCAGCAGCGTCTCGACGACGACGTCGGCCATGTCATTGCCGGGGGCGATCAGGCCTGCGCACACGCCGTCGAAGGAGGCGCATTCGCCGATCGCCCAGATGGCGGGATCGGAGGTCTGGCAGGTCTCGCCGACGACGACACCGCCGCGCTCGCCGATGGCCAGGCCCGCCTCACGGGCGACCTTGTCGCGCGGGCGGATGCCGGTGGAGAACACGACCACATCGGCGTCCAGCTGCGAGTCATCGGACAGGTGCGCGGCGCCCAGCGCACCGTCGGCCGCGGGGGTGAAGGCGGTCGCGCCCACGCCGGTGCGCACATGGATGCCGAGGTCCTCGATGAGCAGGCGCAGCATCTCGCCGCCGCCCTGGTCCAGCTGCACGGCCATGACGCGGTCGGCGAACTCCACGACGGTGGTGTCCACGTCCATGCCCTTGAGCGCTGCGGCGGCCTCGAGCCCGAGCACCCCGCCGCCGACGACCACGCCCTTCAGCGGGCGACCGACGGTCTCACCGCGGGAGGTGACCCAGGCGGCGAGGTCCTCGACGTCCTGCACGGTGCGGTAGTCGAAGATGCCCTCGAGCTCCTTGCCCTCCGCCCGCGGCGACCACGCCCAGGAGCCGGTGGCGAGCACCAGGTGGTCGTACTCGTGCACCGCGCCCGAGGCGGTGGTGACCTTCTGGCCGTCACGGTCGATGCTCTCGGCCGCGTCCCCGGTGACCAGGGTGATCCGCGCATCGTCCCAGACGGTGGGGTCCAGGGCCAGCAGATCAGCGTTGCGTGAGCCGAACCAGTTCGACAGGTGCACGCGGTCGTAGGGGCGCTGCGGCTCCTCGCCGATCACAGTGAGCGTCCAGGTGCCCTCCGGATCCATCGACTGCAGCCGTGCGGCGAAGCGGTGCCCGGTCATGCCGCCGCCGATGACGAGCAGGCGCGCCCCGTCCAGCGGGCGATGCTCGGAGGTGGGGGCGAGGGGGGAGTGGCCAGGGGTGCTCATGGGCGGTCTACCTCTCGACGAGCCGTGTGACGTCGTGTATACGGTACGCAGAGAGCCTGCGAGGTGCCAGGACCTCTGTCCGGACCAGGCCGACCATCATCGTGGCGAGGCCTGCCGTCATCGTGGCGAGCTTCGTGACGAAACGGCATCTCGCCATGCGGACGGCTGGATCGTGGGGGATCGGCTGACCTAGAGTGACCGCATGCACACGATGATTCTTGTACTCCCCGAGCGCGGCTGACGCCCGTTCGTCGAGACGAGACGTCGCCGCGCCCCTCCCCGAGTCCCTGGTGGAGGGGCTTTTCCATGTCCCGGACGGGGTGCGGCGCAAGGCGCGACAATCCCGGGCCCACCGCCCACCGACCGAGACGACCCAGGAGCATCGATGACCTCAGAGCAGATGACCGGCGCCAAGGCGTTGGTCGAATCCCTCGAGCACGCCGGGGCCGAGGTCGTCTTCGGCCTCCCCGGCGGTGCGATCCTGCCCACCTATGACCCGCTGCTGGACGCGAAGAAGCTGCGCCACGTGCTGGTGCGCCATGAGCAGGGCGCCGGCCACGCCGCAAGCGGCTACGCGCACGCCACCGGCAAGGTGGGCGTGTGCCTGGCCACCTCCGGCCCGGGCGCCACGAACCTCATCACCCCCATCGCGGATGCGCAGATGGACTCCATCCCGCTGGTGGCGATCACCGGACAGGTGGGCTCCTCCTTCATCGGCACCGACGCCTTCCAGGAAGCGGACATCGTGGGCATGA
Organism: Brachybacterium sp. Marseille-Q7125; assembly: GCF_023062615.1. Taxonomy (NCBI): domain Bacteria; kingdom Bacillati; phylum Actinomycetota; class Actinomycetes; order Micrococcales; family Dermabacteraceae; genus Brachybacterium; species Brachybacterium sp. Marseille-Q7125. The sequence continues at coordinate 54,129 of NZ_JALLAL010000009.1, forward strand.
CCATGCCCGTGACCAAGCACAACTTCCTGGTCAAGGACGCCGACGAGATCCCGCGAGTGATCAAGCAGGCCTTCCATATCGCCTCGACCGGTCGGCCCGGCGCGGTGCTCGTGGACGTCACCAAGGACGCCCAGCAGGCCATGACGAACTTCTCCTGGCCGGAGGGCATGGATCTGCCCGGCTACCGGCCAGATCCCCGCCCCCATGGCAAGCAGATCCGCGAAGCGGCCTCCCTGCTGCTGCAGGCCAAGCGGCCCGTGTTCCTTCTGGGCGGCGGCGTGATCCGCGGCAATGCCACCGAGGTGGTGCGCGAGCTCGTGGACCTCTCCGGCGCCCCGTTCGTCACCACGCTCATGGCCCGTGGCGCCCTGCCGGACTCTCACCCGCAGCACCTGGGGATGCCGGGGATGCACGGCACCGTCTCGGCGGTCTCCGCCCTGCAGCGCGCGGATCTCATCATCGCCATCGGCGCCCGTTTCGATGACCGCGTGACCGGGCGCTTGGACTCCTTCGCCCCGCATGCGACCGTCGTCCACGCCGATATCGACGCCGCCGAGATCTCCAAGAACGTCGCCGCGGACGTCCCGATCGTCGGTCAGGCGGCCGATGTGGCCCGCGCTCTGGCCGCGGAACTGCGCGCCCGCCTGGAGGACTCTGACCCGCGGGACTATGAGGCCTGGTGGGGGACGCTGTCGATGCTGCGCGACACCTACCCGCTGGGCTGGACCGAGACTGCTGATGGCTTCACCGCCCCGCAGAAGGTCATCTCCCGGCTCTCGGAGATCTCCGGGCCGGAGTCGGTGTACGTGGCCGGGGTGGGGCAGCACCAGATGTGGTCCAGCCAGTTCGTGCGCTATGAGCACCCGCGCACCTGGATCAACTCCGGGGGTCTGGGCACCATGGGCTACTCGGTCCCCGCGGCGATGGGCGCCAAGGTGGGGCAGCCCGAGAGGACCGTGTGGGCGATCGACGGCGACGGCTGCTTCCAGATGACCAACCAGGAGCTCGCGACCTGCGTCATCAATGACATCCCGATCAAGGTGGCGCTGATCAACAACTCTTCGCTGGGCATGGTGCGCCAGTGGCAGAACCTGTTCTACGACCAGCGCTACTCGCACACCGAGCTGAACACCGGCCACAACTCGCGGCGCGTGCCCGATTTCGTGAAGCTCGCCGAGGCCTACGGCTGCGCGGGGTTGCGCTGCGAGCAGGAAGAGGACATCGACGCCACCATCGAGCGGGCGATGGAGATCAACGACCGGCCCGTGGTCGTGGACTTCCAGGTCAGCGCCGACGCCATGGTGTGGCCCATGGTGCCGGCCGGGGTCTCCAATGACGAGATCCAGATCGCGCAGGGCATGAGCCCCGAGTGGGAGAGGGAGATCTGAGATGAGCATCCATGGCAACGCCCCGAGCACTTCGACGAGCACGCGTGCCTCCTCCACGACGGACACCGTCATGCGGCCCGGCAGTCAGACGCTGTCGGTGCTGGTGGAGAACAAGCCTGGCGCCCTCACGCGCGTCACCGGCCTGTTCTCCCGGCGCGGCTACAACATCTCCTCGCTGGCCGTCGGTCCCACCGAGCATCCGGAGATCTCCCGCATCACCGTGGTGGTCGATGTGGATCAGCACCGGCTCGAGCAGATCACCAAGCAGCTGAACAAGCTTGTGAACGTGCTGAAGATCGTGCAGTTCGATCCGCGCACCACGGTGCAGCGCGAGCTGATCCTCATCAAGGTCACGGCCGACAACTCGACCCGTACCTCGGTGCTGGAGATCGTGCAGATGTTCCGCGCCAAGGTGGTCGATGCCGCCGCGGACGCGGTGACCATCGAGGCCACCGGCACCCAGGACAAGCTCACCGCCCTGCTGGGCATGCTCGAGGAGTTCGGCATCCGGGAAATCGTGAAGTCCGGTGAGGTGGCCATCGGCCGCGGTGCCCGGGCCATGACCGACCGTGCCCTGCTGCACTGACCCGCGCGATCACATCGCGAGATCCCCTCTCAGACCGTAAGACGATGGGCGGTAGGATCGATCCGTCGCCCCCACACCATCGAAGGAGCACTCCGTGGCAGAGATCTTTTACGACGACGACGCCGACCTCTCGATCATCCAGTCCAAAAAGGTTGCGATCATCGGCTTCGGCTCGCAGGGCCACGCCCACGCGCTGAACCTGCGCGACAGCGGCGTCGAGGTCCGGGTGGGCCTGCGTGAGGGCTCGAAGTCCACGCAGAAGGCCCAGGATGAGGGCCTGACCGTCGGCACCGTCGCCGAGGTCTCCCAGTGGGCGGATCTCATCATGATCCTCACCCCCGACCAGGACCAGCGGAAGGTCTTCGCCGAGTCGATCAAGCCGCACCTGAGTGAGGGCAAGGCGCTCGCCTTCGCCCACGGCTTCAACATCCGCTTCGGCTACATCGAAGCCCCCGACGGCGTGGACGTGCTGCTCATCGCCCCCAAGGCTCCCGGCCACACCGTGCGCCGCGAGTTCGTGGCCGGCCGCGGCATCCCGGACATCGTCGCCGTGGAGCAGGACGCCTCCGGCAGTGCCTGGGACCTGGCCCTGTCCTACGCCAAGGGCATCGGCGGCACCCGCGCCGCGGTCATCAAGACGACCTTCACCGAGGAGACCGAGACCGACCTCTTCGGCGAGCAGGCGGTGCTGTGCGGCGGCATGAGCCACCTGGTGCAGGCCGGCTTCGAGACCCTCACCGCCGCCGGCTACCAGCCGGAGATCGCCTACTTCGAGGTCCTCCACGAGATGAAGCTCATCGTGGACCTCATGGTCGAGGGCGGCATCTCCAAGCAGCGCTGGTCCATCTCCGACACCGCGGAGTTCGGCGACTACGTCTCTGGTCCCCGCGTGATCGACGACCACGTGAAGCAGTCCATGCAGGGCATCCTCGCCGACATCCAGGACGGCACCTTCGCAAAGCGCTTCATCGAGGACCAGGACGCCGGGCGCACCGAGTTCACGCAGCTGCGCGAGCAGGAGGCCGGGCACGAGATCGAGAAGGTCGGCAAGGGCCTGCGCGCCATGTTCTCCTGGAGCGCCGAGCAGCTGGACTCCGATTACACCGAGGGCAGCGCCGCACGCTGAGCGCAGCGCTCTCGCGCACGCCGCAGGGTGCGCGCCCCAGACCGGATGGACGGCGGGTCCCCACCAGGGCCCGCCGTCCTCTATCGTGCTCGGGTGGTTCCAGCGTGGAGCCGACAGCACACGGGGATGGGGGAGACGCCGCATGATGCGCAGCGCACGAGACACCGCACGCACGATGACCACGCGCCGCACCGCCCTGGCGGGTCTGGGGACGCTCGGCGTGGTGAGCGCCGCAAGCGCCTGCTCGCTGCTACCGGGCCTCGGCGGGGAGAAGGACCCCGTGCCGTCCGGTGGGGGGAAGGACCAGCCCGAGCCCAGCGACGGCGGCGAGGAAACGACGCCGGCGGATCCGTTCGTGGACTGGGCGGCGATCGCGGACCTCGAGAGCGTCGAGGTGGACCTCGTTGCCGCGGATGAGCGATACGGCACGACGACGGGGACCCTTGAGCGCAAGGACCGCTTCGGCAGCTGGACGAGCCTCGGCTTCCCCGAGGACAGCCCGATGCGCACCGACACGCCGCGGGCGGTGGATCCCGCGGCGCTCGAGGTCGATGATGAGAAGACCCTGAACGGCTTTTCCTCGAACGCCCTGCGGACCAATGCCGTGGTCCTGCTGGATACCCCTCTGCTGTTCGAGGCGGACAACGGGCGGTACGAGGAGGTCGCCCCCGCGGTGCTCGAGCCCCTGGGCCTCGCCGACGTGGTGGACCCGGCCAACTTCCACCAGCTCTTCGAGAATTCGCCGGTCTCCGCCTCCCCGGATCCCGAGCAGGGGCTCCCCGAGCTGTTCGGCATCGAGCCGGCACCGTACGACCCGGAGGCGGTGCGCATGCATGTGCTCTCCCACGGCATGGTGGTCGACCGTAACTCCCCCCAGTTCGAGGGGAACCGCTATATCTCCACGGTGCTCGGAGCCACCCCGGTCACCCTGGATGGGGAGGAGCGGATCCTCTACCGCACGAGCACGTTCATGGCCGGGATCGATGATCCCGGCAGCATGCTTTACCTCGGCATCGGCATCGGGTACACCGTGGGGCCGGTCCTCGAGGATCCGCTGGTGCTCCCGGTGCTGGCGGCGAGCGAGGTGCCCTCCGACTGGGTCGAGCACACCAAGGATCAGCTGACCATGCGTTTGCCTGCAGACCTGGGGGATCCGGAGGATGTCGAGGTCACCCTGCACTTCGGCGGGAAGGGCGCCTCGAACTTCGTCATGCATCACCGGATCGGAGCGACCTCGCCCTATCCACTCTCAGACGGTACGCATGCTGTGCGCGGTGAGGTCGACGGTGCGGAGCTGGCGGTCGTCGCCGCGCAAACTATGCACGATGGCTCTACCGGCCTGTGGTTCACGATCCATGGCCCCGAGGACACCTACTGGCTGCGCATCACCGATCTCACCGAGGACGAGGCGGCGACCCTCGCTCCGCAGATTCTCGGCGGCTTGCGTCTTACATCGTGATCCAAGTGCCCGCATGGCGGACGCGGCGATAGTCTGAGCGCGGCCATGGCGGCAGGCGGACCGCCTGCTGCCACCCCTGATCTGAAAGGCGCCCCTATGACTCCCGTCGTGCTGCTCGCCGAGGAGCTCTCGCCCGCCACCCTCGAAGCCCTCGGCGAGGGAGTCGAGATCCGCCACGTGGACGGCACCGACCGGCCCGCCCTGCTGGCGGCCGCCGCCCAGGCCGACGCTCTCCTCATTCGCTCCGCCACCCAGGTGGATGCTGAGCTGCTCGCCGCGGCCCCGTCCCTCAAGGTCGTCGCCCGCGCCGGCGTGGGCCTCGACAATGTGGACGTCCCCGCCGCGACCGCTGCCGGGGTCATGGTCATCAACGCCCCCACCTCCAACATCACCTCCGCTGCTGAGCTCGCGATCGCCCTGATCCTCGCCTCCCTGCGGAACCTGGGCCGCGCCGATGCCTCCGTCAAGGCCGGCAAGTGGGAGCGCAAGCAGCTCACCGGCGTGGAACTGCTGGGCAAGACCGTCGGCATCGTGGGCTTCGGCCGCATTGGCCAGCTGGTCGCCGAGCGTCTCGCTCCCTTCGGCGTGCAGCTGCTCGCCCACGACCCCTACGTCAACCACACTCGCGCCGCCGAGCTCGGCGCCCGCGTGGTGGAGCTCGACGAGCTCATGCGCAGCGCCGACGTCATCACCGTCCATATGCCGAAGACCCCTGAGACCACCGGGATGATCGGCGCTGAGCAGCTGGCGCTCGCCAAGCCCGGCCTGCACCTGGTCAATGCCGCCCGCGGCGGGCTCATCGATGAACAGGCCCTCTACGACGCGCTGTCGACCGGCCGGATCGCCGGGGCGGCCCTGGATGTGTATTCGAGCGAGCCCCCCAGCCAGAGCCCCACTGCCGCACAGCTGCTGGAGCTGCCGAACCTCACCCTCACCCCGCATCTGGGTGCCTCCACCGCCGAGGCACAGGAGAAAGCCGGTGTGGCCGTGGCCCGCTCGGTGCGGCTGGCGCTCGCCGGAGAGCTCGTGCCCGATGCCGTGAACGTCGCCGGTGGGGCGATCGATGACCTGGTGCGCCCCGGCGTGGCGCTCGCCGACCGGCTCGGCCAGCTGTTCACCGCCCTCGCCGGTGAGGCCCCCGAGCTGCTGGACATCGAGGTGCGCGGCGAGATCGCAAGCCGGGACGTGACCGCCCTGAAGCTCTCCGCCCTGCGCGGCATGTTCCGCTCCGTGGTCACCGAACAGGTCAGCTACGTCAACGCCCCGGTCCTCGCCGAAGAGCGCGGCATCACCGTGCAGCTCGTGACCGACGAGACCGCCGAACGTTTCCGGAATGTGGTGGGGTTGCGCGGCACCCTGCGCAACGGAGAGGTCATCCACGTGGCCGGCACCCTCTCCGGGGTCGATCAGGCCCAGAAGATCGTGCAGATCGGCGAGCACGCCATGGACGTGCCGCTCAGCGACCATCTGCTGCTGATCCGCTACGACGACGGCCCCGGCCTGATCGGCCGCTACGGCGCGCTGCTGGGCGAGGCCGATGTCAACATCGCTGGCATGCAGGTCTCCCGCGCCGGCGACCACGTCGGCTCCGAGGCGCTCGTGGTGCTGAACCTCGACTCGAGCGTCGAGCGCGAGGTCGCCGAGCAGATCGGTGCGGAGATCGGCGCCCACTCCATCCACGCTGTCGATCTCGTCTACTGACCACACCTGCTGCGAGACCACCCCTGCTGCGAAGGACACCCATGACTGCCTCCACCTCACAGAACCCCACCTCGACCCTGCGCCTGGCCGTCATCGCCGGTGACGGCATCGGCCAGGAGGTCGTCCCACAGGGACTGCGTGCCCTGCGCGCGGCCCTCGAGCCCGTCGGCGTGCAGGTCGAGACCACCGAGGTGGACCTCGGCGCCGGCCGCTGGCACCGCACCGGGGAGACCCTCACGGATCAGGACATGGCCCAGCTGGCTGAGCACGATGCGATCCTGCTGGGAGCCGTGGGCGATCCCGGGGTGCCCTCCGGGGTGCTCGAGCGCGGCCTGCTGCTCAAGCTGCGCTTCGGCTTCGAGCACTACGTGAACCTGCGGCCCACTGTGTTGAGCGCCGGGGTGCCCTCCCCGCTCGCCGAGCCCGGTGAGGTGGATTTCCTCGTGGTGCGGGAAGGGACCGAGGGGCCGTACGTCGGCAACGGCGGCACCCTGCGCGAGGGCACCGACCTCGAGGTCGCCACCGAGGTCTCTCTGAACACCGCCGTGGGCGTGGAGCGCGTGGTGCGCTACGCCTTCGAGCAGGCCCAGCGCCGTCGCGGTCACCTCACCCTCGTGCACAAGCACAATGTGCTGGTCCACGCCGGTCGCCTGTGGCAGCGGATCGTCGACCGCGTCGCCGAGGAGCACCCGGAGGTCACCGTGGACTACGCCCACGTGGATGCGGCGACGATCTACATGGTCACCGACCCCTCCCGTTTCGACGTCATCGTCACCGACAACCTCTTCGGCGATATCCTCACCGACCTCGCCGCGGCGATCGGCGGTGGCATCGGCCTGGCTGCGAGCGGGGGCATCAACCCCACCGGTGACTTCCCCTCGATGTTCGAGCCCGTCCACGGCTCGGCCCCGGACATCGCCGGACAGGACCTCGCCGACCCGACCGCGACCGTGCTGTCCGTGGCGCTCATGCTCGACCACCTGGGGCACGTCGAACCGGCTGCCGCCGTCCGGGCCGCCGTCGCGAACGACCTCGCCGCCCGCGGCACCGACCCCGAGCTCGCCTCCCGCGGAACCCGCGCGATCGGCGATGCCCTGGTCCAGGCCATCACCGCGCGCTGAGCGACGGATCCGCGCCGGATCTGCGAGACAATGACCCCACCCCCACGCAGCGAGGAGACCACTGTGAGCACGCTCGACTTCACCCCCACCTCCACCACCCGTCGCATCGCCGACGACGAGCGTGCCCGCATCCTCGCCGCCCCCGGCTTCGGCACCCACTTCACGGACTTCATGGCCCACGCCCGGTGGACGAAGGAGGGCGGCTGGGCCGATGCCGCCCTCGTGCCCTTCGGTCCGATCCAGCTGTCCCCGGCCGCAGCCGTCCTCCACTACGGGCAGGAGGTCTTCGAGGGCCTCAAGGCCTTCCGCCACGCCGACGGGTCCGTGTGGACCTTCCGCCCGGGGGCCAACGCCGAGCGGATGCGGCGCTCCGCCCGCCGCCTGGCCCTGCCCGAGCTGCCCACCGAGGCGTTCGTCGCCTCCCTGCGCGCTGTCGTGCAGGCCGATGAGCCCTGGGTGCCGGAGGCCACGAGCGAGGAGTCGCTGTACCTGCGGCCCTTCATGATCGCCAGCGAGGAGTTCCTCGGGGTGCGCGCCTCCCACTGCGTGGACTATTACGTCATCGCATCCCCGGCCGGCCCCTACTTCCCGCGCGGTGTGCAGCCGCTGGTGGTGTGGATCACCGACGAGTACGCGCGCGCGGGCGCTGGCGGTACGGGTGCCGCCAAGTGCGGCGGCAACTATGCCTCCTCCCTGCTGGGCAAGGTGGAGGCTAGCGAGCAGGGGGCCGATGAGGTCCTGTTCCTGGACTCCGAGACCCACACCGCGATCGATGAGCTCTCCGGCATGAACGTCTTCGCCCTGACCGATGACGGCCGCCTGCTGACGCCGCGGCTGACCGGCTCGATCCTCGAGGGCGTCACCCGCGCCTCGATCCTGCGCCTGGCCGCTGAGCGCGGCCTCGAGGTCGCCGAAGAGCGCCTGATCATGTCCGATGTGCTGGACCGCATCGCCGCCGGGACGATCACCGAGATGTTCGCCTGCGGCACCGCCGCGGTCATCAACCCCATCGGCGAGTTCCGCTCCCGCGACGGCTCCTGGACCATCGGCGACGGTGGCTCCGGGGAGATGACTCTCGCCCTGCGGCAGGAGCTCACCGACATCCAGTACGGCCGCATCCCGGATCGGCATGGCTGGCTGACCCAGCTGGTGTGAGGCCGCGATGACCAGCATGCCCACGTCCGTCACGCCCACGCCCGTCGCTCCCCGCGAGGGCTTCCACCTGTACGACACCACCTTGCGCGATGGCTCCCAGCAGGAGGGCCTCACGCTCTCGGTCGCCGACAAGCTCGCCGTCGCACGCCTGCTCGATGAGCTGGGCGTGACCTATATCGAAGGCGGCTGGCCCGGGGCGATCCCGCGGGACACCGAATTCTTCGCCCGCGCCGCCGCCGGGGAACTCGAGCTCGCCCACGCCCGGCTCGCCGCCTTCGGCGCAACCCGCAAAGCCGGCGTGTCCGTCACCGAGGATCCGCAGGTTGCCGCGCTGCTCGACTCCCAGGCGCCGACGGTGACGCTGGTCGCGAAGTCCGATCTGCGCCATGTCACCCAGGCCCTGCGCACCACCGGCGAGGAGAACCTCGCCATGGTCCGCGACACGGTCGCCCACCTGGTGGCCGCAGGCCGCGAGGTGTTCGTCGACGCCGAGCACTTCTTCGACGGGTACCGTCACGACGCCGACTACACCACCAGCGTGCTGCTGGCCGCCCACGAGGCGGGCGCCGCGGGCCTCGTCCTGTGCGACACCAATGGCGGGATGCTCCCGCACCAGGTCACCGAGGTCATCACCGACCTCACCGCACGCCTGACCGCCGCTGGGGCGGGGCAGGCGCGGCTCGGCGCCCACACCCACGACGACACCGGCTGCGCGGTCGCCAACGCCCTCGCCGCCGTGCACGCCGGGATCACCCACGTACAGGGCTGTGTGAACGGCTACGGGGAGCGCACCGGCAACGCGAACCTCATCACCCTGATGGCGGACCTGCAGCTCAAGATGGATCTGCCGCTCGTGCCGGAGGAGACCCTGGCCGACTCGACCCGCATCGCTCAGACGATCGGCGAGATCGTGAACCTTCCGATGAATCCTCGCGCCCCGTACGCGGGCACGAGCGCCTTCGCCCATAAGGCCGGGCTGCACGCGAGCGCGATCCGCGTGGACCCGGACCTGTACCAGCACATCGACCCGCGGGTCGTCGGCAATGACATGCGCATGATCATCTCCGACATGGCCGGTCGCGCCTCCATCGAGTTGAAGGGCCGGGAGCTGGGCTTCGACCTGCAGGCCGAGCCGGAACTGCTCACCCGTCTGGCCGCGACCGTCAAGCAGCGCGAGGCCGTCGGCTACTCCTATGAGGCGGCCGACGCATCCTTCGAGCTGCTGCTGCTGGACGAGCTGGGCCAGGTGCCCAGCTACTCTCGCGTGGAATCCTGGCGGGCCACCAGCCAGCTGGGCCGCGACGGTCAACTGGAGACCGAGGCGACGGTGAAGCTCGTGCCTCAGGATCGTGACGGCACCGTGCTGCCAAGCGCCCGGCAGGTCGCGATCGCCGAGGGCAACGGCCCCGTGCACGCCCTGGACCTCGCCCTGCGCGGCGCGCTGCGGCAGGCCCACCCGGAGGTCGACGACTTCGAGCTGCAGGACTTCAAGGTCCGCATCCTCGACTCCCAGCACGGCACCGACGCGACCACCCGGGTGCTCGTGCGCACTGCCGGGCGCGGACTTGAGTTCCAGACCGTCGGCGTCGGCCCCAATGTCATCGAAGCGTCCTGGGAGGCGATCTACGACGCCTACACCTACGGGCTGCATAAGTCCGGAGTCTGAGCCGCCCTCGCCCTGGCACGTTCGTGCCGGTCCGAAAAGCCAGCATTGCTCCGACCTGCGGGGGAGTGGGCCTGAATTCGGCACCTCCTGCTCATGGCGTGATGTGGGACACCCCTTTTAGCGTTGCCGCACGGCCAATCGGCCGCACCATTTCCCCCATCACGGAAGGATCCCCAGCCGTGCTCAGCGACGATCACGTCACCTCTCCCACCCGCAGCCGCCTCATGGCCCGTCTCGGTCGTGCCTCGGGCGGCCTTGCCGTCGCCGCGATGCTCAGCATCGGTGGAGCGGGACTCGCCACTGCCGACGGCGGCGGTGACGACCTCGAGACCACGAGCTTCAGCCAGTCCGCGCAGGAGGACACTGAGGCGTACTGGACCCCCGAGCGGATGGAGGCTGCCATCCCCGCCGATGAGCTGGTGGCCGATGCAGCTCCGGCTGATGGTGCCGTGGAGACCTCCGCCACCACCACGATCCCGGGCGCCCAGGCCTCGCCGAAGGCTCAGGGCGGCAACGGGAAGGACCTGAAGAATGAGGATGGCTGGCCCGGCGAGGATGACCCCATCGCCACCGGCGACACCGACCACATCGGCAAGGTGTTCTTCACCGTGAACGGCCAGGACTACGTGTGCTCCGGCAACTCCGTGGCCTCCACGAACGGCAACACCGTCTCCACCGCCGGGCACTGCACCAATGAGGCCGGCACCTGGGCCAGCAACTGGGCCTTCGCCCCCGGCTACGACCATGGCGAGACCCCGCACGGCCTGTGGACCGCCACCGAGCTGTACGCCCCCCAGCAGTGGGTCTCCGGTGAGGACATGAACTACGACGTCGCCTTCGCCGTGGTCGCCCCGGAGGACGGCATGGGCACCCTGACCGAGGCTGTCGGCGCCTCCGGCATCGAGTTCAACACCCAGCGCGGTTCGCTGATCACCTCCTACGGCTACCCGGCCGGGAGCCCCTTCGACGGAGAGTCGCTCGAGCAGTGCCAGGGCACGGGCTTCGATGACACCATCGGCGACACCGATGACCAGGCGATCGACTGCGATATGACCGGCGGCTCCTCCGGCGGCCCCTGGTTCATCGGCGATGGCCCCGATGGGCTGCAGATCTCCGTGAACTCCTTCGGCTACACCATGCAGCCGAACGTCATGTACGGCCCCTACCTGGGTGATGTGGCGCAGGAGGTCTACGAGACCGCGGCCAACGCCTGATCTGCAAGGCCGTCTGATCGGGCACACCGTCTGATCAAAGCCGTCTGATCCACGACGCAGCGGCGACGGGCGTCGCTCCCTCCCGGGGGGGGCGGCGCCCGTCGCGTTGCCCATGGCCGAGCAGTCCGACAAGGAGTATTCGGCCGCGGGCGTGACCGTCATCGATGAGCGCACCGGTGAGGAGACTCCGGTGGCGCACTCCTGCGGCCATGACGTCCACATCGTCGCGCTGCTGGGGGCGCTCGAGGCCCTGGCCAGCTGCCGCGATGCCTGGCAAGGCACCGTGGTCGGCGTCTTCCAACCCGCCGAGGAGATCGCGGCCGGGGCCCGTGACATGGTCGAGCACGGCATCGCCGAGGTGATCCCCACCCCGGAGGTGTATCTGGGACAGCATGTGCTCGGCACCATCCCCGTCGGCCATGTGGGAACCCGCCCCGGGCCCGCGTTCTCCCAGGCCTGCTCGATGCGGATCACCCTGCACGGGCGCGGATCCCACGGCGCGATGCCGGACCTCAGCGTGGATCCGATCGTGCTGGGATCCGCGATCATCACCCGGCTGCAGTCCGTCGTGGCCCGCGAGATCGCCCCGCACGAGACGGCGGTGCTGACCGTCGGCTCCTTCCACGCCGGGACCAAGTCCAACATCATCCCCGAGACCGCCGAGCTGCAGCTGAACACCCGCGCCTACAGCGCCGAAGTCGCCGATGCGCTCACGAGCGCCATCGAGCGGATCGTGCGCGCCGAATGCGCGGCCGCCCGCTGCCCGCGCGAACCCGAGGTCGAGATCTTCGACGTGTACCCGCTGACCACCAACGATGAAGAGGCGACCGCCCGCGTGCGGGCCGCGTTCGAAGAGCACTTCGGCAGCGACACGGTCACCATGGACCCGGTACCCGCCTCGGAGGACTTCTCCGTCGTCCCCGATGCCCTCGGCGTGCCCTACACCTACTGGGGACTCGGCGGGTTCGCCGAGCAGCCCGCCCCCGGCAACCATTCCCCGCAGTTCGCGCCGGACCTCCAGCCCACCCTGGACCGTGGCGCCGCCGCCCTGCTCGTGGCCGCAAACGCCTGGCTGGGGGAGGAGCAACGCTAGGCGCCCGCAGCAGGGCTCAGCGATCCGCGATATCGCCCACGTGCGTGATGGCGAGGACCGGTTCACCGGCCTCATCGGTGGCCTCGAGATCCAGCTCCGCCTCGATCGCCCAGTCGCGGTGATGATCGGGATCATCGAGCACCTGACGGATCCGCCAGACCTTCGACTCCTCGGTGATCTGCAGCAGCTGCGGCGAACGGGCGGGGCCGTCGATGCCCACGTGATCGTAGGTGTCGTAATAGTCGTCCATCGCCGACGCCCAGCGGTCCCGGTCCCAGCCGGAGGCACCGTCGAGCTGCGCCAGACGCTCCTCGCGCTCGAAGGCGAAATGCTCCACACGCTGCCACATCGCCGCACGCACCATGGTGCGCAGCACCTTCGCCTGCCCGGACAGGGAGCGCACCGAGGTGGAGCGCAGCTCGGCGGCGGCATCGGGCTCCCCATCCTCCGGATGGGTGAGGGCCTCCCACTCATCCAGCAGGGAGGAGTCGATGCCGCGCACCAGCACGCCCAGCCACTCGATGAGATCCTCGAGCTCATCGGTGCGCAGATCCTGCGGGATGGTGCGCCGCAGCGCCTGGTAGGCATCCGAGAGGTAGCGCAGCACGATCCCTTCGCTGCGCTGCAGCCCGTAGCGCTGCACGAACTCGCTGAAGGTCTGCCCGGTCTCATGCAGTTCACGCACCACAGACTTGGGGGAGAGGTCCTCGGCCCGCACCCAGGGGCGGGTGCGGGCGTAGATCTCGAGCGCCGCCTCGAGGTCCTCCTCAAGAGGCTTGGGCCAGGTGACCTCGTCCAACAGCGCCATCCGCTCGGTGTACTCCACCCCGTCGGCCTTCAGCTCCGCGAGGAGCTCGCCCTTGGCGGCGTTCTGCTGCGCGAGCAGAATCTGCCGGGGATCCTCGAGAATCGCCTCGATGATCGAGACAGTGTCCAGGGTGAGGGATTCGGAGTCCTCGTCCAGACTGTCGAGCATGGCGATCGCAAAGGGGGCGAGGGGCTGGTTCATCGTGAAATCCAGCTGCAGATCCTCCACCAGCGCCAGGCGACGCCCCAGATGGTCGGGCTCAGGCAGCACCTGCACGATCTCGGCGTCCCGCAGGCCCCGCAGGATCTCCAGGCCCCGCCGGGCGAGCGTGAACTGTTGGGTGCGGGTCTGGTGGCTGGTGAAGATCAGATGGCGCCCGGCGGCGATCGCATCCCCGGGCCGGCTGATGAGCGCGAGCACCATCGACGGGGTGATCTGCAGATGGGGCCGCAGCTGCTCGGGCGGGTTCTCCACGAGCTTGGTGAGGTTCTGCTCGGACCAGGACACTGCGCCGTCGGGCACGCGCGGCTTCGGCTCCTTCTTGCGCTTCTTAGCGTTGTTGGGGGTGCGTCCGGCCTCTTCGCGGGCCTTCTGCTTGGCCAGCTGCTTCTCGAACTCGACGGTCCACGGCGGGGCCTGCACCACCACATGGCCGATGGTGTCGAAGCCCGCCCGACCGGCGCGCCCGGCGATCTGGTGGAACTCGCGGGCGTTCAGCAGGCGTGAGCGTCGGCCGTCGAATTTCGTCAGGCCCGTCAGCAGCACCGTCCGGATCGGCACGTTGATGCCCACCCCCAGGGTGTCGGTGCCGCAGATGAGCTTCAGCAGCCCGGACTGGGCGAGCTTCTCCACCAGACGCCGGTACTTGGGCAGCATCCCGGCGTGATGCACCCCGATGCCCTCGCGCACCAGACGCGAGAGGATCTGCCCGAACCCCTTGGAGAAGCGGAAGTCCCCGATGATCTCGCGGACCTGCTCCTTCTGCTCGCGGGTGAGGATCTTGCGTCCCTGCAGGGCTTGCGCCTGCTCAAGCGCGTCCTTCTGCGTGAAGTGCACGATGTACACCGGGGCGTCGCGGCCCTCGAGAATGCCGGTGATGGTGTCCTCGAGGGCTTCGGTGGACCAGCGGAAGTCGAGCGGCACGGGGCGCGGGGCGTCGGCGATGACGCTCACCTCCCGGCCGGTGCGCTGCTCAAGATCGGTGACCAGGGAGGTGACGTCACCGAGGGTTGCGCTCATGAGCACGAACTGGCAGCGCGGCAGCTCGATCAGCGGCACCTGCCAGGCCCAGCCACGCTGCGGATCGCCGTAGTAGTGGAACTCGTCCATCACCGCCAGGCCCACATCGGAGGTGGGACCGTCACGCAGCGCATGGTTGGCGAGGATCTCCGCGGTGCACACGATGATCGGGGCGTCGTGGTTGACCGAGCTGTCCCCGGTCATCATGCCGACCTTGTCCGCGCCGAACTGGGCGACGAGGTCGAAGAACTTCTCGCTCACGAGCGCTTTGATCGGCGCGGTGTAGTAGGCACGCTCCCCACGGGCCATGGCGGCGAACAGCGCGGAGTACGCGATCGTGGTCTTGCCCGAACCGGTGGGGGTTGCGGCGATGACGTGGTCACCGGCGGCGATGGCCAGCAGCGCCTCCTCCTGATGGGGATAGAGGGTGCGGCCGATCTCCGCCTGCGCGGCGATGAACCCCTCGACGATCGCGTCCTGTCCGTCGCTCGCAGTGGCATCGGGCAAAAACGGCAGCAGATGGGGCATGGACACCAGTGTGCCAGGTGGGGTGGTGGCCGACCGCGCTCGCGAGCATCGGGAGGTGCCCCCATCGCCCCGATAGACGCGGGGGCGCCGTGAGTGATCAGGCGTGGCGCGTGACGGTCACGGTGCTCACCCACCGAGGAGGAACCATGCTTCGTCGTGTCCGACGCACCACCGCCAGTCTCGCGCTCACCGGCGTCACTGTCCTGTCCGTCGCGGGCTGCTCTCTGGGTGGTGCACCGGTTCCAGAGGAGGACGTGGAGCAGCGGATCACGGACCCGCTCACCGAGCAGGTGGGAGTCGCGCCCGATGACGTCGACTGCCCTGATGGTTTCCCGGCTGAGGAAGGCGCCGAGATGACCTGCGTGCTGAGCGCCGGCGGGGAGAGCATCGACGTCATGGTCACCGTCACGGGTGTTGAGGACGGCGAGGTCAGCTACGACGTCGAGGTCGCCGACGAGGTGAACTGACCCACCGTTGAGGCGACCTGACCGCGTGACCCGGTGGGCGGCCTGGTGCTTGATGCTGCTGAGGAAGGTCAGTGCCCCTGTAACTCCCCGGCCTGTGCGCGCCACATCGCATCACGCAGCACCGCAGCCGCGGGGGAGGAAGCAGCGCGTTCCCTGAGCTGAAGTGCAGGCTGTACGGCAGCTGCCCGCTCATCGACAACCTCCCGCGCGGTGCTGTTCCCAGGACCGCTGGCACAGCGCGGTGGCGCTTCCATGCGGCGCGCCGTCACGCCGGATGGTGACCGCCATGGTGCTGACCCGCCACATCATCACGACGATCAGCGGAATCAGAAGCAGAGGCGGAACAGCGATGATCGCGACCAGGCGCACCAGCTCCGGCCCCCGCGCCGTTCTGCTGAACTGCTGCCCATTTCCGCCCCTCGTGGTCGTTCACATCCCCGGTGCTGCGCTACTGTGCGCACACCTGTCCAGGATGTCTGCTGACGGGCTGGTCATGCAGCACCGCGCGGAGACTCTGTGCGGCGCTGCGGGACTCAGTGCTCCCGGAACTCGCCGGCGAGGAAACGGCGGTGGGCGCCGATGGCGAGTCGCGTGGGCAGAAGGGGCGCGGTGGGATCCTGTGCGGCGAGATCCCGGCCTTCTCCGCGGAGTATCTGGTACTGATCCGCCGTGCCGACGGCGAGTAGCTGGCGATGATCTGTGGTCACCACGCACGTAGCGCGGCGCCAGTAGAAGTGCCCCGAGCTCTCGATGCGAGCCACCGACTCCCAAGGGATCCAGACGGTGCGGAGGAGCCCGCGAATCCTCACGCCTCTCGTCGTGATGATCAGTGCAGCTCGCGCTGCACGCAGTACATGGATGACCAGAAGCAACGTTACTGCGAGTGCCACCAGGGCCAGCACGATTGCGATGGCGACACTGGCAGCGGAGCTGGCGGCACGAATCCACATCACGGACAGCACAGGTATCAGCACGGCAGCGAGCAGTGCGAATAGGGCTGTCCCACCGATCTGCAGTGTGCGCACGGGAGTAGAGAAGCCGACGTGGTGTAGTACCCGGCCGTGCGGTGCCTCTGAAGCCATCTGGTCTGTCTCCCCGGGGAATGCTCTGTCATGCCTGGCTGGAGAAGCTTAACCGTGATCGCGCGGGCTTGGCCGGAGGCCTCATATGGGGAGTACTCCCCATCGCCTGGACGTTTATCTCCATCTACTCTTCAGGTACGAAGACGGCTGCGATTGGCACGGCAGGCGAGATTGAGAGGAAGAGGCATGGCCTTCTGGGGTGCGGATACGGAGCAGCTGCAGCAGCAGGCGGAGCTCACGGGTGCGGGCGCGAAGCAGATCGAAGATCTGGCCATGCGGCTCAGCTCCACGGTCAGCACCGTTGCGTGGCTCGGCCCTGATGCCGACGATTTCCGTGCCACGTGGGAAGGTGATCTGCGCCAGAGACTACATGAGGCTGCCGAGCGACTGGGCGATGTCAAGGCGTCGAAGCAACATGGGGCTCGCCGGCGAGTAGTCGGGCGAATGCCTCGGTGGGCGTGAGATAGCCCAGTCGGCGGCGGGGTCGATTGTTGATCTCCTCGGCGATACTGGTGAGGTAGGGCTGGTGATCGGGGATCACCGTGCCCTTGGGCAGATACTCCCGGTAGAGCCGGTTCGTGTTCTCGTTGCTGGGCCTCTGCCAGGGCGAGTGGGGATCGGCGAAGTAGACCGGCATCGCCGTGGCCAGGGAGACCTTCGCGTGCTGGGCCATCTCACTGCCCTGGTCCCACGCCAACGATGCCTTCATCATCTCGGGCAGGTCGTTGAAAAACTCGATGACCGCGTCAGCGGTTGGCTCGGCGTGTTTCGAGGGCAGGGCCAGCAGCCCGGTGAACCCGCTCATCCGCTCCACCAGCGTCGCCGCGCACGAGGTGCCGTTCTTCCCGATAATCAGGTCACCCTCCCAGTGCCCCGGCACCCGACGCTGGGCGGCGT